>CANQDH010000056.1 GCA_947591565.1 uncultured Bacilli bacterium
AAATTGTCTTTTTTAGAACCGGGATATAAAATACGGCATACAACAAGAAGAAGTAGTATTTCATTTAAATTATAATCAATATTCAACTTTTTTTGTTTATCGTTTAAAAAGTCAGATATTCCTAATTCAGAATATATTTTTTTAAGAAGATAATAACCAATATTTTTTTCATCATCAGTATTATAAAAGTCATCAAAAGTAGGTTCTTTGTTAATATCTTTAATAGTTAATTCACTAATATTTTCTTTTTGTAATTCTTTTAATTCGCTTTCAATAATGGAAAGAGGATCATCATATATTTTATTAAGTTCATCTAAGTATCCATAAGTTTTGATTGTTTTATGTTTAACTTTGTTTTCTTCATCTCTATATCCATGAACAATAGATAAGTAAATTCTATCTTTTCTTTTCTCTTTTCTAATATACATAACAATATCAACTACCTTCTAATAACATTATAACACAAAAGCAACAAAACGCAACAAGAAAATCACATTTTCTTGACAAAATAAAAGCCTTATAATATAAAGGCTAAACTAACATTTTGAAAAATAGCAACTGTCAAACTCGGGTGAAAATCCTTGGTGCCGATTAATCGTCCCTGTTTTAATAGAGGCTATGGAAAACACTGATTTAGATGAAATATACTATTTTGATGCTGATGATATTCGCGATATCAAAGAACTAGATGCAAATGGAAAGATAAACATTTTAAAAGAAGGTACGACCGAATATTATGAGTTAGTTGATTTGTTAAAAGACTATTTACCTTCATATCAAGGTCTTAACGATGAGGCAATTAAAAGAATTTATTTTCCAACTGTTATCTTTGTAAAAGATGGACAGATTGTAGCATCTGATTCTAGTATTTTAAATGAAAAAGAAAATCCATATACACCACTATCTGATGAAGAACAAAGACTATTTGTTAATAAAATGATTGAAAATATCAATAACATTGTCGATAGTGTTTGTGATGATGAATGTAATTCATCTGATTAAAGAATGCATAGTCATTCTTTTATATTTTGTAAAAATAGTTTATAATATAGATAGGTGATAGATATGAAGAAAAGATATGATGAATTAATTGATCTTATAAATGATGCAAGTTATAAATATTATGTATTAGATAATCCAACCATAACCGATCAGGAATATGACGATTACTATAATGAACTTTTAAATATAGAAAAAAAATATCCTGAATTAAAAAGAGATGATTCACCTACAAATAGAGTTGGCGGTGATGTCTTAGAAAAGTTTGAAAAAGTTACACACCAAAATCCTATGTTATCTTTTGATGATATATTTAATGAAGATGAAATTGTTTTATTTGATGAAAGAATCAGAAAAACAGTTAAAAATCCTGAATATACATTAGAACCTAAAATGGATGGTCTATCAGGCTCTTTAATTTATAAAAATGGTGTTTTAGTAAGAGGGGCTACAAGAGGTGATGGTGTTGTCGGTGAAAATATTACGAATAATGTCAAAACGATAAAATCTATTCCTCTAAAATTAACTGAAAACATAGATATCGAAGTAAGAGGCGAAATATATATGAGCAAAGCCTCTTTTGAAAAAGCCAATGAAGAAAGAAAAAAGCAAAAAGAAAGTTTATTTGCCAATCCTCGAAATGCTGCCGCTGGTTCGGTAAGACAGCTCGATAGTAAAGTAACAGCATCAAGAAATCTTGATTTTATGGCTTATTTTATACCTAATCCGGAAGATTACGGCCTTAAAACACAAGAAGAAAGTCTTAACTATTTAAGAAAACTAGGTTTTGTTACTAATTATAAATTAAATAGTTTAGCCCATAATGTTGGTGAAATAATAGACCATATTGCTTATTTAGGTAGTATTCGAAAATCTTTACCTTATGAAATAGATGGTGTTGTTTTAAAAGTAAATAGTTTACTAGATGAACAAAAATTGGGTTTTACATCACGTGTTCCAAGATGGGGTATAGCCTATAAATTTCCAGCTGAAGAAGTTCTTACAACTATCGAAGATATTAAGTTTACCGTTGGTAGAACAGGTAAAATAACCCCTAATGCTGTGTTTAATCCCGTTCATGTTGCAGGCTCACTTATTTCAAGAGCAACTCTTCATAATGAGGATTACTGTTTAGAAAAAGATGTTCGAATAGGTGATATCGTTTCGATTCGAAAAGCAGGTGATGTCATTCCTGAAGTAGTTGAAGTTAAACTTGACAGGCGAAAAGAGGATAGTAAACCTTTTAAAATGACCGATGTATGCCCAATGTGTAATACAAAGTTAATTAAAAAAGATGCTCATCATTTTTGTCCTAATAACCACTGTCCTGCCCGAAATGTTGAAAAACTTATCCATTTTGCAAGTCGTGATGCTATGTGGATAGATGGTTTTGGTGAAAATGTCCTTGAAGATTTTTATAATATGGGTTTTATCAAAGAATTTTCTGATTTTTATCATTTAGCTGATTATAAAGATGAACTTATGAGTATGGAAGGCTTTGGTGAAAAAAGTATTAACAATCTTTTAGAAGCATCTTTAAGGTCGAAAAATAATTCTCTAGAAAGACTTGTCTTTGCTTTAGGTATTAGGTATGTTGGTAGTAAAAAATCTAAAATTCTAGCTAAGAAATTTAAAAATATGGATAATTTAATAAAGGCTGATTTCGAAACATTAGAAAATATGGACGAAATTGGTCCTAAAATCGCAAGTAGTATTGTTTCTTATTTTCAAGATGAAGAAAATTTAAATCAAATCGCTAAATTAAAAGAAATAGGCCTTAATATGGAATATTTAGGAAGTAGTGATTCTAGTTTATTTGATGGTAAAACCTTTGTTTTAACAGGAACACTTCCTACTTTAACAAGAGAAGAAGCAACTAAAATGATAGAGGATAATGGTGGCAAAGTAAGTAGTTCTGTAAGCCATAAAACTGATTATGTTTTACTAGGTGAAAATCCAGGTAGTAAATATGATAAGGCTATCGAACTTGGTATTGTTATTATCAATGAAGATGGATTTAAAGAATTACTATCTTGATTAAATAAAAAATCTTTTGTATAATAAACAAAGTTTGGAGGTATTATATGAAAAAACCTGTCGTAGCCTTAGTAGGAAGACCAAATGTTGGTAAGTCTACTTTATTTAATAAATTAGTTGGAACCAAAATATCTATCATTGAAGATACACCTGGTATTACAAGAGATAGAATATACGGAAATGTTAAATTTGAAAATTATACTTTTCATTTAATTGATACAGGGGGTATTTCCTTAAGTGATGATGCTTTTCAAAATGAAATAAATATGCAAGTTGATTTAGCTATCGATGAAGCAGATATTATTCTTTTTGTGGTTGATGGTAAGGAAGGTTTAACTTCTGATGACATGTTAGTTAAAGAAAAACTTATCAAAATAAATAAACCGGTTATTTTAGTTATTAATAAAGTTGATAGTAAACAATATAAGGAGCATATGTATGATTTTTATGAATTAGGTTTTGATGTCCATGCTGAGGTAAGTGGTGAACAAAATAATGGTATTTATGAACTATTACAAACGATTACTTCAAATATAAAACCTTACGAAGAAAATATCAATGATGATATTATTCGCTTTTGTCTTATAGGAAGACCAAATGTTGGTAAAAGTAGTTTAGTGAACGCTATTTTAAATGAAAATAGGTCTATTGTATCTAATAAAGCAGGAACAACTAGAGATTCTATTGATACACCATTTAAATATAATGGTAAAGATATGGTTATTATTGATACAGCGGGCATGCGTAAAAAGGGAAGAATTTATGAAAGTACAGAAAAATATAGTCTTTTAAGGTCATTAAAAGCTATTGATAGATCTAATGTGTGTGTCATTGTTATTGATGCAAGTGAAGGTATTTTAGAACATGATAAACATATTGCAGGATATGCGATAGAAGCAGGAAAAGCCGTTGTTTTAGTTGTTAATAAGTGGGATACTATTACTGAAGATAAAGAAAAGGCTATGAAAATTTTTAAAGAAAAAGTTTGTAATCATTTCATTTTTATGCCATATGCTCCTATTGTTTTCTTGTCAGCTTTAACTAAAAAACGTGTTTCAACGTTACTTCCAGAAGTTGTAAAGGTATATGAAAATGCTAAAAAAGAAATTAAAACTAACTTAATAAATGATTGTATTAACGAAGCTTATTTACTAAATTTGCCACCATCTTATAAAGGTAAAAGACTTAAAATTTATTTTACGAGTGAAGTAAGTACATGTCCTCCAACTTTTAATATCGAGGTAAATAATAAAGGATTAGTTCATTTTTCTTATGAAAGATATTTAGAAAATAAAATAAGAGAGTCCTTTGATTTAGAAGGAACACCTATTGTTATCCAATTTAAAAATAAAGGTGAACAAGATTTTTAATTAAGTTTTATAACTTAATTTTTTTTTGCCTTTTTATTTTGTATAAAAGGTATTTAATTTTTGCATAATAAACTTAGAGGTGATAAAGTGGAAAAGAATAAGTACAAACAGATTGTAAAAAAATATACTCCTAAAGAAAATAGACTTTTTAATGGGATAATTGCGTTTTTAGTTGGTGGTCTTATGGGTGTGATAGGTCAATTATT
Source organism: uncultured Bacilli bacterium (assembly GCA_947591565.1). Lineage (GTDB taxonomy): Bacteria > Bacillota_I > Bacilli_A > RF39 > UBA660 > UMGS1045. Next base: position 4,613 of record CANQDH010000056.1, read on the forward strand.
ACTAGAGATGTATGCCTATTTTTTAGACATACCTACAACTGAAGCTGGAACATTTATGATTATAACTTTAATTGCGATAGGTGCTTTATTTACATGTTTTGGTTTCTTTGATAAAATGGTTAATTTTTGTAAAGCCGGTCTTTTAATTCCTATTACTGGCTTTGCACATGCTATGATGAGTGCTGCTTTAGAATATAAAAGGGAAGGACTTGTTACAGGAATAGGCGCTAATATGTTTAAACTTGCAGGTACAGTTATCATCTTTGGGGTTGCTAGTGCATATGTTTTTGGACTTATTAGACTTATAATATTTGGAGGTTAACGATGACAATAAAATATAATAATGTATATATAAATGATGTTGCAACGGTAACTGGTCCATATGAAAAAAAAGGGCCATTACAGGGTTATTTTGATAAAGGCTATGATGATTTTTATTTTGGCACGAAAACATGGGAACAGGCTGAAGGAAAATTAATCGAAGATGCGATTGATATTTTACTTTCGAAAATAGGTAAAACAAGGTTTGATATTAATTTACATATATCAGGTGATTTATTAAATCAGACAGTTGCTTCGAATTATGCATCAGCATCTTTAGGTATTCCTTATCTAGGTATTTATAATGCCTGTGCAACTAGTGTCGAAGGGATTATTATAGGCGCTAACATGGTTGATAAAGGGCAAGTACAAAACTGTATTTGTAGTGTATCATCGCATAATAATGCGGCTGAAAAACAGTTTAGGTATCCCGTTGAATATGGAGGACCTAAACCTAAAACGACAACCTTTACGACAACAGGGGGTGCTGCTTGTTTTATAACATCAAATAGTAAAGGTATTAAAATCGAAAGTAGTACGATTGGAACCGTTTGTGATATGGGTATTAAAGATGCATATCATATGGGAGCAGTTATGGCCCCAGCGGCTGCTGAAACTATTTATAAACATTTAACCGAGACCAAACGTGAGCCAGGTTATTATGACTTAATTTTAACTGGTGATTTAGGCGTATATGGTAAGAAAATTTTAAAAGAATATATGAAGGTTGAATATAATATTAATCTTAAAAATTATGATGATACCGCAACCATGATTTATGATTTAGATATGCAGCCTGTCTATGCTGGAGGTAGTGGACCAGCTTGTGCACCACTTGTTACGTACGGTTACATATTTTCAAAAATGCAAAAAAAAGAAATTAAGAGAGTTTTACTTGTTGCAACAGGAGCCTTAATGTCTACAACTATGGTTAATCAAAAATTGTCTATACCAGCGGTTGCACATGCTATTAGTTTGGAGGTTATAGAATGATTTATGTAAATGCCTTTTTATTTGCTGGCTTTGTCTGCCTTCTTGGACAAATAATTTTAGATAATACGAAATTAACACCGGGACATGTTACATCGATATTTGTGGTCGTTGGTGCTTTTCTAGATATCTTTAGTATCTATGATAAAATTGTTTTATGGGCAGGTGGTGGAGCCTTAGTTCCAATTACAAGTTTTGGCCATTTACTCATCCATGGCGCTCTTGAAAAAGCTGCTGATTTTGGTTTTATCGGACTTGCGATGGGCATGTTTGATTTAACATCATCAGGTATCATTTCGGCTATTGTTCTATCCTTTTTCTTAGCCTTAATCTTTAAACCTAAAAGTTAGAGTAAAATACTCTTTTTTTCTTGTATGGCAATCGCTTAAAACTTTTAAAGATTAACTGATACTTGGAATAATTTCAAATATCAGTTTTTCTATGTTAGAG
>CANQDH010000057.1 GCA_947591565.1 uncultured Bacilli bacterium
GAAGTTGGTGAATGTAGTTTTGAAGCACCAACAGGGGAAATTAAAGGTAATATGTCTTTAAAAAGACAATATGAAATTGAGTCAGGAAAATTATTAGAATACTTTGATGTTGATTTAGTTTCAAATGATAATTTATTACAAAAATATCTTAATAGTAATAATGATACAAGATTGAAAAGTATTGTTTCAACAATTCAAAAAGAGCAAAATAGTGTTATTAGAAGACAAATTTTTAATAATTTAATTATACAAGGTGTAGCGGGTTCAGGAAAAACCACAGTAGCATTACATAGAATAGCATATTTAGTTTATAATTATATAAAAAATATAAAGCAAAACCAATATTTAATTATTGGACCTAACCCAGTATTTTTGAAGTATATAAAATCAGTTTTACCAGATCTTGATGTAAATGGTGTAGAACAATGTACTTATGAAGATTTTGCTAAACAGTATATAGGGGAAGATATAAATATTACTTCTTCAGATAAGAAAGTTGCTAATCATATAGTTGGAAAAGTTACTTCAGGAATTGATGGATTCAAATGTTCAATGCAATATAAAGAAATGTTGGATAAGTTTTTGGAAGTATATTTTTATAGCATAACTGCAAAACCATTAATGTTAGGTGATTTTGAAGTTTTATCAAGAGAGGAAATGACAAAAGCATTTCAAAATACTGCACATGGTTACTCTAATAATTTAAGTAACAGAATTGAAATTACTATTGATAAGCTTTGCAGATTAGTTGAGGAAAAACAAAATACAATTTATTATGATTATGGTGATTATACTTTTGAATTATTTAAAACTGCAAAAACTGATGCAGAAAAAAACAAGTTAAGAAGTATGTTCGCAAAGGATAGAACTGAAATTTCAAAAAATTGTAGAAGTATTATAAGAAAATATTTTACTAAAAGTAAAATTGATTCTACCAAATTATATAAATTATTTATTAATACAATTACTGACTTTGATATTTATAACTATGACAAATTAGCTCAATTAAAAAAAGAAACAAGTAAAAGTATTAAAAATAATACCTTTGATTTTGAAGATTTATCAGCTTTAATGTATATAAAATCAGTTATAGCACCAAATAAAGATTATGAAAAAATTAAACATGTTGTTATTGATGAGGCACAGGATTTTGGTGAGTTTAATTTCTATGTAATGAAAAAAACATTACCATCTGCTACATTTAGTATTTTTGGCGATTTGGCTCAATCAATTTATGATTATAGGGGAATTAAAAGTTGGGATGATGTAAACTCTGCTATGTTTGATAATAGAGGCGAAATAATATATTTCAATAAAAGTTATCGTACAACTGCTGAAATAATGGAAGTTGCTGATGATGTTGCAGAGAGTATAGGCTTAAATCGTTCTGAGCTTGTTATAAGACATGGTGAAGATGTTCATATAAACGAAGTTGTTCAAGAAGATGAAATTCCACAATATATTGCAAAAAAGATAATGGAATATAAACAAAAAGGTTATAGAACTATTGCTGTTATAAGCAAAACTGATTTACTTTCTAATTATATTAATGATGATTTAAATGCTTTAGGTTTAAATATTCCAAATGTGACAGCTGATGATGATGTAAATGATGAAAAATTTAAAATTTGTACTATTTCTAATCAACTTGCCAAAGGTTTAGAATTTGATGCTGTAATTATAAATAACGTAAATGAGAGATTATATTCATCTAATAATAATTTAGATATGAAATTGCTATATGTTGCAATAACTAGAGCATTACATGAATTAGATATTATTTATAGTGGTACTTTAACAAAACCATTGGAAAATAGTTTAAAAAAAAATAAAATTCGCCAATTGTTAATGCCTAAATAAATTTTAATAATTAAAAAAATAGGACAATTCATTTTGAAAAATAGAGATATAGTGTTTATAGAACAATTGATTTGTATAAATTAACACTAGTTTTGTATTTTTTCCTTAATACTTAATACTAAATTACCAAAAAATGCAATGTCAAAATAAAAAACAGGATATGGGATGGCACCAAACGGAGATTAAAACTTTTATTTTATAAGAATTTTTCTCCGCTTTTTATTTTCCAATTTATAATAGAATTTTAGTACCTAAAAAAATAAAAAGGGGCTGTAATGAAATGAAATAATTTCATTAAGTCCCTTTGTTTCACTATGGAGCGAGTGTTATAGTTCAAGCTATATTATTCATTTGTTTAATTAATTTTTATTTGATTTAAAAATATTTTTAGTGCATATTTATTAAGTACATATTTAGTATATATTTATTAAAGTTAATGAGAAAAATATAAATATTTTATTGACTAACATAGTAAATTATACTATAATACACTTACTATTTTAATTCGAGCAGTATTAGATTTAAAGTAAGTATATAAATTTTTTTGGGGGAAGGAAGAAGAACATATGGAAAAAATTGATTATTATAGAAAAAAACCAGCTAGGGATATTGATGTTAATCAAACTTTGTATACAACGATTAAAACTTTAAATCATGATGACAAAGATTTAGAAGCAGTTGGCTTTTTGTCATCAAAAATGACATTTGGGCAATTACAGAAAAAAGTAGATAAGTTAGCAGATGCGTATAGCAAATTAGGTTTAAAAGAGGGAGATACCGTTGCAATTTGTTCTATCAGTATGCCATTAGTTCAAGAAAATTTGCTAGCATGTAGTAAATTAGGAATAACATCTAAATGGATTGATTTAAGAATAAAAGGAGCAGATTTAATTAATAAAATTAATGAAAGTAAATGTCAATATATTGTTGCTTTTGATGGAATATTAGAAGAATTACAAAATATAATAAATGAAACTGATGTCAAAAAGATATTTTTGGCCTCACCTAAAGATTATTTGAATCCTTTTATAAGATTTTTAGCAGATTTGAAAGATAAACACGAAGGAAAATTTATTAAATATCCTAAAGATAAGAGATTTATCAAATATACTGATTTTATTCAAACAGGGTGTGAGCATAGTGAAATAGTACCTGTGTGCTTTGAAAAAGATAGACCATCTTTGGTTATACAATCAAGTGGTAGTACCGGTAAATCTAAATCTATTATTCATACAGAATATAATTTTAATTCTGAAATGCAAAAAGAAGCATATACTGATTTACCCTTGATTAAAGGTAAAACAATGCATGTATCTATACCACCATTTATCATTTATGGATTATGTAATTCTGTTTATGCATCATTAGTATTTGGAATGAAAGCAGAAATGTCACCATATGTTGATGAGAACACAGTTTTTAATGATTTGGGAAAATTTGATGTTTCTTGTGCAGCCCCTGTGCATTATAGATATATATATTCTAAAATATGCAAATTACAAAATGAAATATCTGAATTAGAAAAAGATAATAGTAGTTCATCAAAAAAAGAACTTAAGGCATGTTTAAAAGAATTACAAGCTATCATGAGTAAGATTTCTAAGATTGATTTGTTTGTTTCAGGTGGAGATAAAATTGCCGCTGAAGAGTTGCTTGAAATGGAACATACTTTTGGTAAAATTATTGTAAATGGATATGGTAATAATGAATTGGTAGGTGCTGCAATTATTTCACCTGTATATGCAAGTAAACCAAATTCTATAGGCATTCCAATGAAAGATATTGATGTTGCTGCCTTTGATGTTGAAACAAATAAAAGGTTAGAAGATGGAAAAATTGGTGAAATATGTATTTCTTCAGATCATGTTTTTAAGGAATACTTAGGAAATCCTATTGAAACATTAAAAGTAAAAGTAAAACATGATGATGGTAAAGAATGGATACATACAGGAGATTTGGGATACAAAGATGAAGATGGATATATTTACATTACTGGCAGAAGTAAAAGATTGATTAAAAGAGCTGCTTTTAAAATTGCCCCTGAAACTATTGAAGAGGTTATTATGTCTATAGATGGTGTAAAAGATTGTGTAGTTGTCGGTGTACCGGATGAAAAGGAATTAGAGGTCCCATTTGCCTTTGTGGAAATCAGTAGTAATCAAGATATCATAAATCAGATTATAAAAATTTGTCATGATAAATTACCTGAATATGAAATACCTGCACATTTCGAAATTGTTGATAAAATCAAATATAAAAATGGGAAACATGCTTTTAAAGAAATGGAAAATGATGCGGTAAAATGTTTAGAATCAAAAGGTAAAGTATTAAAAAAAGTTAGATAACTAGCTTTTTTTTTCTTTGTATGATATAATCATTTATAATGAAGGAGCGTTAATAATGACTATATATTTATCTTTGGCAGCATTATTTTTTACATTAGCACAAGCAATTTTCTTTTTTAGGAAAAAAACAATTAATTCAATAGAAATAAAGTTGTTTAAATTATTAATTATAATAACTATTTTGTCGTTAATATCTGAACTAGTAATTCCAATATTAATTAAATTGAATACATCGACAATGCTATTAGATATTGCTTTAAAATTATTTTTATGTTTGATATTAATTTGGACTTCATTATTTTTGGTTTATATCATATCAATTTCACATGGTAATATTGTTAAAAAAAATTATTTTCCACTATTTTTAATCATAATAAATTTATTGTTTATTGTAGGTATAATAGTAAACCCAATATATATGTTTAAAGAAGGAAATAAAGCATATTCTTATGGACCGAGTGTTGATTTTTTGTCAATTATTTCAGTAGGCTATGTAATTGTAATGGTCATTATACTATGTGTGGATTTAAAAAAAATCAAACAAAAAAAATATTTGCCTGTAATAGTTTTAATAGTTTTATTGACAATTGCATTTATGATTCAAAAAAAGAATCCAGAAATTTTGTTGATGAATTTTGTATATTCTTTTGTTTTGTATATTATGTATTTTACTATTGAAAACCCAGATTTAAAAATGATTAGAGCGTTAGAACTAGCCAAAAATCAAGCTGAAAAAGCAAATAGGGCGAAAAGTGATTTTTTATCAAGTATGAGTCATGAAATAAGAACACCACTTAATGCTATAGTAGGTTTATCAGAAGATATTGCTAGTTATAAAGATAAAGTACCAGCTGATGTTGTTGAAGATACAGATGATATTATAAATGCATCACAAACACTCCTTGAAATAGTAGGTAACATATTAGATATAAATAAAATTGAATCAAATAAGATGGAATTAATAGAAAATCCATATAATTTAAGATCCGAAATAACTAATATGTGCAGGGTAACAGCTACGCGTATTGGTGATAAACATATTGATTTTAAATTAAATATTGCTGAAGATATTCCATATGAATTAATGGGAGATAAAGGAAAAGTAAAAGAAATTGTAAATAATTTACTTACAAACTCTATTAAATATACTAATGAAGGAGAAATAAATTTAAATATAAAATGTGTAAATGATTATAATAAAAATATTTCTAAAATATTAATAACTTGTCAAGATACAGGAATTGGTATAAAACAAGAAAACATTCAAAAATTATTCACAAAATTTGAAAGATTAGATGTTGAAAAAAACACCACAGCTGAGGGTACAGGATTAGGACTTGCTATTACAAAAGCTTTAGTAGAAATGATGGGTGGAACTATTAATGTTCAATCACAATTTGGAAAAGGTTCAATTTTTATGGTTCAAATATTTCAAAAAATATTTAAAGCCCAAAAACCTATGACTGAAGAAGAACTAATGAATACAGCTAAAAAATTATATAGTAATAATGTAGATGAAACAATTAATTCAAATTTAAACGAAGATATATATAGTGGTAAAAAGATTCTAGTCGTAGATGACAATAAATTAAATATAAAAGTAGCTAATAAAGCTTTAAAAGATTTTAATTTTGAAATTGATGAATGCTACGATGGATTAGAATGTTTAGAAAAAGTAAAAAATAAAGAATATGATTTAATTTTAATGGATATAATGATGCCAAATATGAATGGAGAAACAGCTCTTCAAAAATTAAAAGAAAATTCTAATTTTAAAACACCTGTTATAGCCTTAACAGCAGATGCGATTGCAGGATCTCAAGAAAAATACATAAGTGAAGGATTTACTGATTATATTGCTAAACCATTTAATAAAGATCAAATTAAAGAAAAATTAGATAAAATATTTAAATAAGGCGTTTGCAGTATAATTAATAGGAAAATTTAAATGTTCTTTAGTTAGAATTAAGAAAAATTTTGAAAACATTAAAAAAATTTTAAAAAATGCTTGACAAAGTAAAAGTTAAATAATTAAGTTAAAAACAAATAGAAAGTAAAATCTATTTGTTTTTTTTGATATATTAGGAATTTCCTTTCAAAAAAATTTGTTTGCTTTTTGATAACTGGTAATTAACAAGTAAAAAAATTCACGA
>CANQDH010000058.1 GCA_947591565.1 uncultured Bacilli bacterium
AGTGGATACACCTGTTCCCATCTCGAACACAGAAGTTAAGCACTTTAACGCCGAAGATAGTGATAAGCGAAAATAGGTAGTTGCCAATTTTTTTGTTTTATTTTTTAAATTGGCTATAAGGTCAATTTTTTTTTGTTATAAATTAGATTATATTATATGGTAAGTTAGGTCTATTACTTTTTAATAAATATGTTTCAAAAAATGTGTTTGCAAAAAGTGTCAAAAAAAGTTTTGCAAATACGTTTGCAAAAAAGCTCAAAAAAAGGAAGTTTTGCAAATACGTTTGCAAAACTTTATAAAACTTAATATAAAATAATTATTTAATAGAGTAGAAAAATTTACTAAAAATGTTAATCATAAAATATAAATATGGATTTGTAATAATTCATGATAATAATTAACTATAATTTGCATTCACAATTAAAAAAGTATGTTATAATGAATATGTGAAGATAAAAGGAATAAAAATGGGAAATATCAATTTGGAGGAAAAAAATGAAAAAAACAAAAATTAAAGTTGGTATTTTACCTAACCAATTTTTAAAATTAGATGGAACTTTTGACAAAGATGAAGCAATTAAATTATCTGGTAAAATCGCAGGTGTGTGTTATGATAAAGAAGGTTTTACACATCTTGAAAATGAGCCACTTGAAAAAACTATGCGCAGAGTTGATATGACATTAAATAATGGACATCATAGTGTTTATGACCACATTTTAATAAATTTCAATTTACAAAATTTACCTAAGATTTTAGCAATGGTATTAAATAATGAACATCAATATACAACAAGTGAAAAATCAGCTAGATATACACCTGTAGTAAGAGATGAAGAATCAATTATTACAGAAGCTGAAGAAAAACTTTATCATAAGTGGCTTGATATATTTAAAGTTAAAATTAAAGAACAATATGGTTATGTATACAATGATTCTAAAATACAAAAATTAGCTCAAGAAAATGCCAGATATTTAGTAACCGTATTTATGCCAACCCAAATGATCTATTCTACATCTTTAAGACAAATAAATTATATTGCTTCATGGATGTGTGATTATATAGATGAAGTTAATATTAATGATTTATTTGAATTAAAATTAGCGTATTACATGAGGCAATTTATAGATGAATTATATCGATTAAATGTATTAGATGAAAGGCTTATGAAAAATGAGAAACATAGAAAATTATCTTTATTTGGTCAAAATTTAGATAAAAAAGAAGAACATTTTGGCGATGTATATTCTACCTATTATAAAGGCTCTTATGCCCTATTTGCCCAAGCACAAAGACATAGAACACTTGATTATCAAATGGAATTGTTAAATGAAAAAGAGTATTTTGTGCCTTCTATTATTGCTAGGGATAGTGTAGTGGTTGATGAATGGCTTGCCGATATGAGGCTAGTTAAAGATGTTAATCCTCAAGGCGAACTTGTTAAGATTAGTGAAATGGGAAAATATGATGACTTTATTTTAAAGTGTAAAGAAAGATTATGCTCAGCTGCACAACTTGAAATTATGTTGCAAACTAGAGAAACATTATTAAAGTATAAAAAAGCCTTAGAAGAATCTCACAATCCTCTTGCTTCAGATATCCTAAATTATTGTAATGGCGCAAGATGTACTTTCCCCGATTTTGAATGTTCATCTGATTGTAAGTTTAAAGAGGGAAAAATTCTAACAAGAAAAATATAATATAGAAAAGAAACCTTAGATGTATCTTTATCTAAAGAGATTTATTCTTATGTGGATACTTCTTTTATGTTTAAAACACAAGATTTAAGTAATTTAATACTGAAGATGAGCTTAGCTAAAAGAGGTAGACACGAATTTTTAAATTTAATTTTTTGAAAAAAATATTGTAATAAGATATTTTTTTTGTTATGATGAATGAGGTGATAATAATGGAATACAAATTTACATCTCATAGTGAAATGGATACAGTTGAATTAGCTCAAAATTTTGAATCTGAGAAATTTCCTAATTTAATTATATGTTTAGATGGTGAGTTAGGTAGTGGTAAAACCGTTTTTACGAAAGGTATTGCTGATGCTTTAGGTATTAAAGATACAATTACCTCTCCAACCTTTACAATTATTAAAGAATATGATGGTGAATTACCACTTTATCATATGGATGTTTACCGACTAGATGGTAAAACAGATGGTATTGGAATTGAAGAGTATTTTACTAAAGGTGGCGTCGTTGTTATCGAATGGGCCGAAACTATTAAAGACATTTTACCTGAAGAAAGACTCGATATTAAATTTAAAATTATTGATGAAAATAAAAGACTTCTTGTTTTAACACCTCATGGAAAAAAATATGAAGAACTATGTGAGGCTGTATTATGATTAATCTATTTATAGATTCATCATATAAAGCTTTATTTATAGCTTTAACAACTGATAAAGAAGTTATTGATGAAGTATGTATCATGGCAGAAGCTAATTTTTCAGAAAAACTTCTTCCTTTACTTAAAGAAATGACAGATAGAAATCATATTTCTTTAAATAATCTTCATAAAATTTTTGTTACCGTTGGTCCTGGATCTTTTACAGGTATTAGAATTGGTGTTACTGTTTGTAAAACATTAGGATTTGCTCTTAAAAAAAGAATTGTTCCTATATCTAGTTTGGAATTTATGGCAACAACCAAGACCGATACAGATTATAAGATACCTTTTATCGATGCAAGGCATGGTTATGTTTTTGCTGGTGTATATGATAAAAAGGGTATAAATATTGTGGAAGATTCTTATACGAATATTCAAAATCTAATTGATAAAATAAAGGGTTCTATAACTTTTATTAGTTATGATGATCTACATTTAGATAATACTATTTTACCTAAATATAATATTTTAGATATCATAACTAGACATTTAAATGATGAAGGCTTAAATCCCCATGAAGTAAAACCTAATTATCTAAAGAAAACGGAAGCTGAAGAAAAACTTATATGATAAGAGATTTCGATTTAAAAGATATCGATTATATTACCGAAAAAATGAAGTATTTTCATGTTTCATATAATAAGGATAATATATGTAATCATCCCTTTAATAAGTATTTAATTTATGAAGAAAATGATGAGGTTATGGCTTTTTTAGAATATGCTTTATATTATGACCGAATAGAACTTAACTATATTTATGTTAATAGTGAGTGTCGTCAAAAAGGTATTGGTACAAAATTACTTACATATTTAATAAATATGTATAAAAATATTTCCAATATAACTTTAGAAGTATCTGAAAAAAATGAAGTGGCTATCAAATTATATGAAAAATGTGGCTTCAAAAAGATATGTATAAGATATAATTACTACCCTAATGGTGAAAACGCTATTATGATGATGAGGGGGGCTTTAAGATGAAAGATATGAATATATTAGCTATTGAATCAAGCTGTGATGAAACAAGTATGGCTATTATTCGAAATGGAACAGATAATTTAGGAACAGTTGTCTTATCCCAAATGGATACACACGCTACTTTTGGAGGCGTTGTTCCTGAAATCGCCAGCCGAATGCATGTTGAAAATATTACAATGGTTTTAGAAGAAACCTTAAATAAAGCACATATGACTTTAGATGATATTGACGCTATTGCAATTACATATGGTCCTGGTTTAATTGGATCATTATTAATTGGTTTGCAGGCCGCTAAAACACTTGCTTTTATTACTGGTAAACCACTTATTCCTGTTCATCATATTGCCGGGCATATATATGCAAATAATCTTGTAAAAAGGCTTGAATTTCCCTTAATGGCTTTAGTTGTTAGTGGTGGACATACCGAACTTGTTTATATGAAAGAGGATTATTCTTTTGAAAAAATTGGTGGTACTTTAGATGATGCTGTCGGTGAAGCATATGATAAAGTTGCCCGTGTGCTTGGTATTCCGTATCCAGGGGGACCTAATGTTGATAAATTAGCATCTGCTGGAAAGGATACATATAATTTACCCCTTCCTTTAGATGATGACTCATTTAATTTTAGCTTTAGTGGTTTAAAAAGTGCGGTTATTAATTTAAAACATAATTTAAATCAAAAAGGTATAGAAGTTATTCCTGAAAATTTAGCCGCTTCTTTTCAAAATAGAGTTACCGAAATTTTGATTAAAAAAACTATAAGAGCTATGCATAAATATCATGTTAAAAAACTTATTATTGCTGGCGGTGTTTCGGCCAATAAGACCCTAAGAGATAGGCTTAGCTCTGTATGCGAAGAAAATGGCTTTGAACTTATCACACCTGAACTTAAATATTGCACAGATAATGCGGCTATGATTGGGGCTGCGGGATACTATGCTTATCAAAAAGGTCGAATTGCAAGCTTAGATTTAAATGCCAAAGCAACAGATACATTACAGTAAGAGAGTGTTTTTACCTCTTTTTTTCTTTTTATATATTTACTTCTTTTTAAATATATATTATACTATTAATGTACTTATTGCCCTATGGCCAAGCGGTAAGGCAACGGACTCTGACTCCGTGAGCATTAGTTCGAATCTAATTAGGGCAGCCAAAAGAATTTATTCCTCTTGTTTCAAGAGGTTTTATTTTAAAGGAGAATATTTATGAATTATCAAGAACTGTCATGCCTTTTATTTCCTCATATAGATAAAGATGTATCTTATTATGAACAACTATACCCTGAAAGAGAAGAAAAAGGACATTTTGTAACTAGATTTGCTCCTAGTCCAACAGGTTTTATCCATATGGGATCATTATATGTAGCGTTTATATCTGAATTATTCTCTAGAAAAAATAATGGTACTTTTTTTCTTCGTATCGAAGATACTGATCAAAAACGTTTGCAAAAAGATGGCATTCAAAATATTCTTGCTGATTTAAAACAATTTGCTTTTACAATTGATGAAGGACCAATGATTGGTGGTAATTATGGACCATATATACAATCAGAAAGAAAAGAAATATATGAATGCTTTGCTAAAGAATTAGTTTCTAAAGGTTTAGCCTATCCTTGCTTTTGTACTAAAGAAGAATTAGATGAAATAAGGGCAAAACAAGAAAAAAATCATGATAGAATTGGTTATTATGGTAAATGGGCTAAAGACAGGAATTTAAGTATGGATGACATAAGAGAAAAAATTAATCAAAAAAACCCATATGTTATTAGATTAAAATCACAAGGACATTTTGATAAACGAATTCTTTTTAATGATTTAGTTAAAGGTAAGGTTAGTTTCCCAGAAAATGATTTAGATATTGTATTAATTAAATCAGATGGACTTCCTACATATCATTTTGCTCATGCTATTGATGACCATTTAATGCATACTACCCATATTATAAGAGGAGATGAATGGTTATCATCACTTCCTATTCATTTTGAATTATTTAAAGTTTTAGGTTTTAAATTTCCTAAATATGCTCATATTTCACCTATAAATAAAAAAGAAAATAATCGTGTTCGAAAACTTAGCAAAAGATATGACCTAGAGTGTCGCATTGATTTTTATTATGAAAAAGGTTTTCCTATCGAAGCCATAAAAATTTATTTGGCTACATTAATAAATCCTGATTTTGATAATTGGTATAATAGTAGTCATGATAGTATGTTAAATTTTGATTTTACTTTTAAAAAAATGTCTATAAGTGGACCTTTATTTGATTATGAAAAATTAGTTAATATTTCTAAAACTTATTTTAGCCTATTAACAGCATCTAACATATATGATGGCTTACTTTCTTACTCTAAAATATATGATGAAAGATTGTATAACATCATAACTAAATATAAAGACTATACTATATCTGTATTAAATATTGAAAGAAATCAAAAAAGGCCAAGGAAAGACATTTCTTGTTACCAAGATTTTAAAAAATTGTTTTGGTATATGTATGATGAATATTTTAACGAAAAAGATGTTTTATGTTTATACAAAGATTTAAGTCAAAAACCTTTTATCAAAGAAATAATGCTTGCTTTTTTAAATGCATATCAAAAAAAAGATAGTGAAGATGAGTGGCTTACGAAAATTAAACAAATATGTGATAAATATAATTATGCTTCTAATGTAAAGGATTACAAAGAAAACCAAGGCTATTATTATGGTCATATTGGTGATGTTTGTTCCTTTATTCGAAATATCATAACTACTAAAAATGAAAGCCCAAATCTTTATGAAATATTAAAAATATTGAGTGATGAAAGTATAAAAAAACGTATAGAACAATTTCTTTCACAAACAAATTAAAAAATTCTTGAAAAATCGAACTATTTATTATATACTAATAATAGTTTTA
>CANQDH010000059.1 GCA_947591565.1 uncultured Bacilli bacterium
GAAGGTAATACAGATAATTCTGGAGAGTAGTTTTTATGAAGAAGTATGTTAAAATAATAATTGGTTTTGTTATTACGATTATTGTGTTAGGTATATCTATTTTTAGTATCTATACCATCAATATTGGACCAGTTAGTAGGGATAAAGAGTTAAAAGAAATTGTTATTGAAGATGGAGAAACTTTTTTAACGATTGCACCTCTTTTGAAAGAAAAAAATCTTATTAAATCTGAATTTTTCTATAAATTATACATCAAAATCAATAATCCTCAAACATTTGAAGCAGGAACATATGAATTAAGTGAAAATATGAGTGTTGAAGATATAGTAAAAAAGATAAGTAGTGGTAGTGATTATAGTTCAGATATTATTCATATTACTTTTATTGAAGGTAAAAATATGCGCTATATTGCATCTATGATTGCTCAAAATACGATAAATTCGGAAGATGATGTTTTTAATCTTTTAGAAGATGATAGTTATATTGATAGTTTAATAGAAAAATATTGGTTTTTAACAGATGATATTAAAAATGATAAAATATATTATCCACTTGAGGGATATTTATTTGCTGATACCTATGAATTTTTAAATAAAAATGTTACAGTTGAAGAAATTTTTGAAAAGATGCTTGATAATACAGAAATAAAATTAGATAGTCTTAAAGAGGAAATAGAAAATAGTAGTTTAAGTATACATGAAATTTTAACTTTAGCATCTATTGTTGAACTAGAAGGTGCAAGAAGTGATGATCGTGCTGGTGTTGCCGGTGTTTTCTATAATAGATTAGAAGATGGTATGTCGCTTGGTAGTGATATCACTGGCTATTATGGGGCTAAAATGGACGACTGGACTGAAGGATTAGGTGAACATATTGATGATTGCAACGGATATAATACGAGAGGTGATTGTGTACCAGCCTTACCTGTAGGTCCTGTATGTAATCCAAGTATGGATGCCATTAGAGCAGCTGTGTTACCAGAAGAACATGATTATTACTATTTCGTAGCTGATTGTGATGGAAAAACATATTTTAATACATCTTTGAGTAGTCATGAAAGAACGATTAACAAGTTAAAAAATGATGGTAACTGGTGCGATAGCTAGGAGTTTTATATGAAAGATAAAAAATTAGTTTTTAAAATTACCAATGAGCAAGGTCAAGATATCGAATATGAGGAATTATATACATTTAAAAATGAAAAAACAGGAAAAAACTATATGGTTTATACCGATAATTCGATAGATGAAGATGGAAAGGTACGCGTTTTTGCATCTTATGCTCCATCTTTAGATGATAAGAAGTTAAGACCAATTGAAAATGATGATGAATGGGATTTTGTCGAAGAGACTATCAATACTTTACAAGGAAACGATGTATAATCGTTTTTCTTTAATGATTGAAAATATCGAAAATTATGCCCATTTAAATCATATACCTATTATGGAAAAAGAAGGAATTGACTTTTTAACAAACTATATTAAAGAAAATAATATTAAAAGTATCCTTGAAATAGGTAGCGCTATTGGATATTCAGCGATCAAATTTTGTTTAGCAAGTAAGAACGTCCAAGTTACAACTATCGAAAGAGATAAAGAAAGATATAATATAGCGCTTAAAAATATAAATGATTTTAACTTAAATAAACGAATTGAAATTATTAACGATGATGCTTTTAATGTAAACATTACTCAAAAATATGATTTAATATTTATCGATGCTGCTAAAGCCCAATATATAAAATTTTTTGAAAAATTTAAAACGAATTTGAATGAAAAGGGGTTTATTATTTCTGATAATCTCAAGTTTCATGGATTAGTTAATGGAAATGATGAACATTTAAGCCGCAATGTTAAAGGCTTAGTTCGTAAACTTCGTAATTATATCGATTTTTTAAACAATAATGAAGAATTTACTACCACATTTATTGATGTTGGTGATGGGGTAGCCATAAGTAAAAGGATAGATGATTAATCTATCCTTTTATTTCCAAAGACTTTTAGGATTTCTTCGCATATTATCATTATCTAGAACAACTACTTTACGTTTTCTTTTCATAAATTTTTCTCTTGCATCAATATCATCTGTTTTACCGGCTACATTGACATAGTCTACAGGTAAATCACATATATTTTTGTCATCATTATCGAGAAGACCACAATTTTCTGGTTTAGCATCTTCCCAAATAATACCTCTTGAAAGTAAATCATTTTTTAACTCTTCACATTCTTCGATAGTTATATCACCTGTTTTAATATATTTCATAACTTCAACATAAAATAATTCTTTATCATTTTCTATAATTAATTTTCTAATTTGTGATGCTAAAATACGAAAATCAATAAAAATAGTTTTAGAGTTTCTAGTTTCGCCTAATTTTAAGACATTATCACCTATTTTATAAACTAAACATGTACTTCCTCCACCAATCATGGAAATACTAGCATCTTTATTTTTCTTATTACCAGTTAATAAATCAAAATATGATTGTGCAATATACTGATTTTGGCCTTTGATTAAGCAGCCAATAATAGAACTACCTAAAAATAAATTGTCGCTAATGACACGAGGATTAAATTTTTGATATTTATCAATCATAAGTGCTACAACATGGTATCTTTCTTTTAAAATAGTTTGGAAATCTACTAGTAAGAATAAATTATAAAGTATTTTGGAAATTTTATTATTGTCTTCAATATTAATTAGCGAATTAAAAATTTCATTATAAATAATAGATTCTTCAAAAATATCCATCTTACCAAATTTTAAACAAAGGCTATTTAAGAAGAGAATGGCTTCTTTAGAAAAGATTTGTTTAATAGTTTGGCAATATATTTTTTTAGCCTCTTCTTTAGTACAATCAATTTTTAAAAGACATAAAAGGGAAAGACAATCATAGAGATTAAAATCATAACAAATTTTATTTAGAATTTTTTCTTTATTTCTAATTAGTATATTTATGTCAACAGTTCCTCTTTGAATACAATTAATAATGACAAATAAAAGATACGAATTAAATTTATATAAATTTTTTTCTTTATCAATGTCATTTAAGATAAAATCTAAATTGCCAGCTAAAAAGGCTCTTTTAATACTCATAAAATCATCTCCTTGGCTCATATTATATAGAAAAAAATATAATTGTCAAGTTTTTTATATATTTTGTTAGCACTCACACTTGACAAGTGCTAATTTTTTGTTTATAATGAATATGTTGTATAAAGGAGGGATATATATGGATGATAAAGAACAAGATGTTTTAGAGAAATATGGTCGTGATATTGTTAAAAGCGTCAAAGATGGTAAGATTGATCCAGTTATAGGTAGAGATGATGAAATAAGAAGTATCACACGTATTTTATCAAGAAAAACAAAGAATAATCCTGTTTTAATTGGCGAACCTGGTGTTGGAAAAACAGCCATTGTTGAAGGTCTTGCCCTTCGAATTGTCAAAGGTGATGTTCCAAATAGTTTAAAAAATAAGACGATTTGGGAACTTGATATGGGTTCATTGATAGCAGGTGCTAAGTATCGCGGGGAATTTGAAGAAAGATTAAAAGCCGTTTTAAAGAAAATCAAAGATTCAAACGGCGAAATCATTATGTTTATCGATGAAATTCATATGATTGTAGGAGCAGGTGCGCTTGAAGGCGCTATGGATGCTGGTAATATGTTAAAACCAATGCTTGCTCGTGGCGACATTCATTGTATCGGCGCTACAACTTTAAATGAATATCGTAAATATATTGAAAAAGATGGTGCCCTTGAACGAAGATTTCAAAAAGTTTTAGTTAAAGAGCCAAATGTTTTCGATACTATCACAATATTAAGGGGTTTAAAATCAAGATTTGAACTTTATCATGGCGTTACCATTAAAGATAAAGCCTTAATTGCCGCTGCAACTTTATCTGATCGCTATATTCAAAATCGTTTTTTACCAGATAAAGCGATTGATTTAGTAGATGAAGCTTGTGCAACGATTAAAGTTCAAATTGATTCAGTGCCTGTTGAATTAGATACTTTAACAAGAAAAATCATGAGCTTAGAAGTTGAAAGAGAAGCACTTAAAAAAGAAAGTGATGATATTTCAAAAGGAAGATTAGATGAAATAGGTACGGAACTTGATAAATTAAAATCGCAAGAGAAAGATTTAAGAAATAGATGGGAACAAGAAAAAGGTTTAAATGACGCCATAAATAAGAAAAAAGAAGAACTTGAAAAGGCTAATTTTAAATTAGAACAAGCTGAAAATACTTATGATTTAGAACTTGCCGCTAAACTTCGTCATGGTATCATTCCTGAATTAGAAAAAGAATTAAATGAATTAAAAGGTAAATGTGATTCTAAAATATTAAGCGACACGGTTGATGATGAAGATATCGCAACTATTATTTCCAAATGGACAAATATTCCGATTAGTAAATTAGTTAGTGAGGAAAAAGAAAAGTTAATTAATTTAAAATATAATTTAGGCAAACGTGTCAAAGGTCAAGATGAGGCTCTAGAACTTGTTAGTGAAGCTATTATTAGGGCAAGAGCTGGTATCAAAGATCCTAATAGACCGATTGGTTCGTTTATTTTCTTAGGTCCAACGGGTGTAGGTAAAACCGAGGTTGCGAAAGCTTTAGCCTATGAATTATTTGATGATGAACGACATATGGTTCGAATTGACATGAGTGAATACATGGAAAGTCATTCTGTTTCACGACTTGTTGGTGCGCCTCCAGGATATGTTGGTTATGATGAAGGTGGACAGTTAACTGAGGCTGTTAGAAGAAATCCATACAGTATTGTTTTATTTGATGAAATTGAAAAGGCTCATAAAGATGTATTTAATATTTTACTTCAAATACTAGATGATGGTCGTATTACAGATTCTCAAGGTAGAACAGTTGACTTTAAAAATACGATTATTATCATGACCTCTAATTTAGGTAGTGAATTTATACTTGAAAATAAAGAAAATGCTAATGAATTAATTAATCAGCAGTTACATCATACTTTCAAACCTGAATTTCTTAACCGTATTGATGAAATCATTATTTTTAAAGCCTTATCTAAGAAAGTTGTCTACGAAATACTAGATAAAATTATTTCTGAAATAGAAAATAGATTAAGTGATAAAAAATTAAAAATCACTTTAACCGATAAAGCCAAAGAATTTATTATTGAATCATCTTATGATGAACAATATGGTGCAAGACCAATAAAACGTTTTGTAAGTAGACATTTAGAAACCTTAATTGCGCATTCTATTATTATGAATCAAATAGGTTTTAATGAACATATTATAGTTGATGTACAAAATAATGAATTAACACTAAAAACAAATAAAGATAATATGTAATATAAAAAGAGATTTATGTTATGAATCTAGATAAAGGATAAGATTCATAATAATTAATCTCTTTTTTGATTTAAAAATTATTTGGAAAATAACTTAAGCCATAAATCGATTTCATTAGTATATGTAAATGTTTGAAGATTTTGTCTTAATTTCTTTTTATTATTTAAGATGCGTGGAAGATAATCTATATAATCTGTTTTCTTTAAATCTACTATGATACCATTATCATTATCTGTAACTTGTTCTTTAGCACTTTCAAAATTCGTTACGATAACTGGTGTACCTAAAAATTTAGCTTCTGTGATACTATTACACCAACTTTCATCATCACTTAATTGAACTAAATAATCGGCATTTTTGATAAAAGGATATGGATTTTCTTTATATCCTACAAACGTAACTTCTTTAAAACATGAAAATTTATCTAAAATTTCTTGTTGTTTTTTTCGCCCTTTGCCAACGACTAAGACTTGAAAGGGAATATGGTTATTTTTTAAATTTTCACATAAGATAAATAATCTCTCAAAACCTTTACCACTAGATAGTCTAGAAACAACAACTAATTTTAACATATTTTCATCCTTAACAAAAGGATTTTCATCTATCGTAATTTTTGTTTTATCTAAATCAATAAAATTGTGAATGACCATACCTTCTTTTTTAATATTTAAATGGTTTTTAACGGCTTCTGACACACAGATAAATTCACAACAATCATCAACAAACTT
>CANQDH010000060.1 GCA_947591565.1 uncultured Bacilli bacterium
TTTTTATAATAAATATCCTTTTCTTTTGCTTCCTCTATGGCTTTTTCATTAATACTTATAATAGCATTATAATCATCGTCATAGGCTTCTATTCTCTCTAAATATAGCCTTGTAAGAAGTTCATAAGTTAAATAACCTTTATCAACAGCATCTTGTAGTTGTTTAATATTTAGGTTTGTTATATCAACAGGTGCAAAGGTTATAGCCTTAATTTTAAATGGTATTAATAAAATTATTAATAAAATCAATCTTTTTTTCATATAAACATACTTTCTACTTTTTATAATTATCTTATTTATTTTTATTATGTAACCATAACTCTTAATTAATCATTATTATATCATGGATATTTTAAGTTGTAAATTCACATACTTTAAAAAAAATAACTTATAAAAGTTATTTTCCTAAATATTGTTTAACAACATTAATAATTCTGTATGCTTCAGCCATTAATTCATCATAATGTTCATTTATATAATTACTATTATTAGCCTTCCCTTCCATCTCATGATCAAGTGAAAGTTCTGCAAGTCTTGTGAAACCTAAATATTTGGAATCACTTTTCATCGAATGGGCTAAAATGGCGTAATTTTCCATATCATTGTTCTTTTTAAATGTTTCCATTTTTGGTAAACGATTATCTGATTCTTCTAAGAAATCATTTAAAGTTTCATCATACATTTCCATATCGCCAAGGATTTCTAAACCTTTAGCAACATCGATACCTGCATTTTTTAAAATATTAACATCTTTCATATTAAGTCTCCTAATCTTTTAAATATTTTTTTAATAAAGTACATAATTCATCATTATTAATTGGTTTTGATAAATAATCATTAAAACCTGATTCTAAATATTCTTCTTTTTTACCAACAAGAGCATCCGCTGTTAAAACTATAACTGGTGTATGGAAATTAGGAAGTTTTTGTAATTCCTTAAGCGTTGTTTTTCCATCCATTTCAGGCATCATTTGATCAAGTAAAATTAAATCAAATGTTTCTTTTTTTACTAATTCTATGGCTTCATGTCCACTACTAACAGCCGTTGATGCAACATTATATGGCGTAAGCAATTTAGAAGCAACTTTTAAATTAAGTTTATTATCATCGACAATAAGTATTTTTTTACCACTTGCATTAAAAGTATTATCTTTTCTTTTAGATACTACATATTCATCAAGATTTCCAATTACTTTATCATTGATAATTTTTTGATTAATTATTAAGGTAAAAATAGTACCCTGCCCTACTTCACTTTGAACGGTTATTTCACCTTTAAGTAAATCAATAAGTTTTTTAGATATAGTAAGTCCCATACCACCTATATAATTTTTATCATCTTTGGCTGTTTTTTTACTATCATCAAATAGTCTATTTAAAATATTTTTTTCGATACCAACACCTGTATCGATAACCGAAATAATCAATTTCGCATCATTTTTATTTTTATCGGCTTTAACATCGATAGTGATGGATCCTTTAGTTGTAAATTTGGTAGCATTATCAAGTAAATTTTGTAAGATTTGCCTAATTTTACCACTATCACCATATAATTTAGATGGTGTATTGGCATCAATATTTAATAGTAATTTGACATTTTTATTTAAATTATCCTTTGTTATTTTTTCAATATCTTTAAAGAACTTAACAACATCATATTCTTTTTCTGTTAAATTTAAATCACCAGATTCAATTTTGGAAATATCTAAAATACCATCTATTACACCTAGCAAACTATTACTTGCACTATTAATATTTTCAACATCTTCTTTAATGTCTTTTGGCAAATCTTCATTTAAAATAGACGAACTAAGTCCCATAATCGCGTTCATAGGTGTCCTTATTTCATGTGATAAAATAGATAAAAATTCATTTTTAGCCTTATTAGCTTTCCTTGATTCATCTAAAGACTTTTGAAGAAGAACATTTTGATTACGCATATACTCAGCATTTTCGGTTACATCTTTGGTTAGAATAGTAACATGTACTTCCCCATTATCCGTTGTAAAAAAGGCTGTACTTTCAAGCCATATAGTATCTTTGGTACTATTTAAACGATATCTAACTGTAAGAGGCTCCATTTTTTTATTCATGATAAGATTATTTAAATTTTTAAAGGAAAAAGTTTCATTAACGATTTTTAAGTCATCTTTTAAAACAAAATCATCAAAGACATCTCCCCATTTACCACTTCGATTGCTTCCAAAGTAATGAAATTCATCTTTTAAATTATTTAATGTATAATCTTTAGAAGACATATTTATTTCTATTTCGATATCATAAGAAAGAGACGTTATCTCATTTAATTGTTTTTCTCTTGTTTTAATATCACTTGCCTGGGATACAAGTAAATGTTGTTGATCATGGTCTTTAGTTACATCCGATATAATAATTAAACAATAATTTAATTTTTTTTCTTTAAATGGATATATTTTTACTTTAATCCATTTAATAATTTGATAATTGAAGTTTTTAAAAGAAATCATTTGACTCGTAAAATCATCTTTTTTATTCCAAGCATCAATTTCGTTTTTCAAAACAGGAAGTTCAAATATTTGATTGAGAACTTTCGTATAATCATCGTTTATTTTAAGGCCTAACACTTCATCAATATTTTTGGTGGTATAAATGTATTTTCGGTTGGTTACATCATACATAGCATATATCGTATCAGAATTTTGGACAAGCGAATTAAATAATTTATCACGATAACGTAACTCCTTACTTTTTTCTTTTCCATATACTAATCCTTTAAGAAGATAAAATATAAGTATGATACCAAGAATTGCTAAAACAAAGATAATATACTTATTATTTAAAATTTTTACATTAGCGCCATTGACACCAAAATCTCTATAGACAATATAACAAGCGATAATTATTAAAATAATCAATATAAATGTTAATATTTCCTTTATTTTTTTACCCATAAGAGCCTCCCTTTATCTTCTAAAATTATAACATATATAAGTTCATTATTCAAGGTAAAATTAAAAGGACTAATCGTCCTTAATTTTTAATTTTTTTAATTTTTCTTTATCTTCTTTGGATATTCTTTTGGACTCTATAATTTTTTGAAGCGTTTTATTATATGTCCACTTGTCTAACTTTTTTTCTCGTAAAAAGGAAATTGTTTGTTTAGGAAAGTTAATGTAGCAAAGAGAAAGTAACCATGATACAGCCATTTTGACATAATAATTATCATCTTTAACTCTTGATGTAAGTTTAAAAATATCATCTAGATACTTTTCATTAATATAATAACTTAGAAGTAAAACGAAACCAAATCTTTTATCGAAAGGCCTTTTGCTTTTTAGTAATTTTAAAATATAATTATAACCATCTTGTAAATTTTTTTTAAAAATTTTTAAATTAGCGCATACTATATCATTAATAGCCCAGTTTGTATTATATGGTAAAAAGGCATCTAACAACATAAGTATTTCCTTAAAATCTAATTTTAAATAGCCTATAACTAAGCCATGTAAAAGTTTTTCTTCGTAATAATAATGACTATTTTGTTTAATAAAGGATTCATACTTACCTTTAGCTATTGATTTAGCTATTTGTTTTAAATTGGGAATATATATACCTATTAACTTAGAATCATCATTTAAGAGTTTAGCTTCAAAATTTAAATATTTAGTATTTCCTAACTTTTTTAAATTTGAAATAAAGGTATGATAATTTTGTTTGGTCCAATTAATTTCAGCTAAGTTCATGATTAATTAAATTAGTAAATTCTTCCTCAAGTTTGGCAAGTCTTTCTTTATTGTTTGCTTCAAAACGCATGGTAATATTAGGGCCTGTATTTGATGCTCTAACAAGTGCCCAGCCATCATCGAAATTAGCTCTTACACCATCAATCGTTACAATATCATATTTTTTCTTTTGGGCATATTCTTTAATTTTGTCAATAATGTCAAATTTTTTATCATCAGCAACTGGTACTTTTATTTCTTCCGTGGCATAATATTTATGTATTTTTTTAAGTAAATCACTTAAGTTTTTATCTTCATGCGATAGTATTTCAATCATACGAAGTCCGGCATATAAGCCATCATCGATACCTGGGAATTTATCTCTAAAGTAAATATGCCCTGAATACTCTCCACCAAATTCAAAATCTCCCTCTTGCATTTTACGGCATGTATATGAATTACCAGTTCGGTACATAACAGGATTGATATCAAGTGCTATAAGTTCGTCAATTAAAGCCTTAGAACATTTAACATCAAACATGATTTCTTTCTTTTTCATTTGATTTACGATATGTCTTGCAACTATAAGCATATACATATCAGCAGGTATGATTTTACCCTTTTCATCAACAATACCTACTCTATCAGCATCACCATCAATACCAATACCAATATCATATCCAAGTTCTTTAACTTTAGCCTGTAAATCTTTCATATTTTTAGCAACCGCAGGATCAGGGTGATGATTTGGAAAACGACCATCACTTTCACAATATAGAGGATAATATTCTATACCAAGAGCGTCAAATAATTCCTTAACGATAATAGAGCCTGTTCCATTAGCGCAGTCGACAACAGCCCTTATTTTTTTGTCTCCTAAATTAATAGATGATTTAATTAATTTAATATATTCCTCTTTAATATCTTTTTTAATTTCAACGCCATATCCATCTATAAAATTGGCTTTAAGAGTAAAATTCATAAAATCTTGAATAAGTGGGCCGTAAGCATTAGCAACTTCATCAAAGGCTATTTTAAACCCATTATCATCTTTTGGATTATGACTAGCTGTTACCATAATACCTGTTTTTATTTGAAAATATTTTCTTGCATAATAATACATTGGAGTTGTTACAAGTCCTAAATTAATAACATTAACGCCTGTTTCAAGAATACCTTTTATTAAAGCATCTGTTAAAACAGGTGAAGATAAACGATTGTCATGACCTATAATAGTATCATTAATATTTTGCTTCTTTATATACGTACCAAAACTTTTACCAATAGTGTAAGCGACATCCTCATTTAAGTCTACGCCGTAAACACCTCTTATATCATATTCTCTAAAAATATTTTTATTGATATTTCTTGTTATTTGCATATAACTCTCTCCTTACTTTAATTTGTTTAAAAAACTAGTACCATTTAGATATTTTACGCCAAAATTATCTGCTATCGTTGCTCCTATATCAGCAAGTGTTTGCAAAAAGGCAAGTTCGCCGTGTTCCTTAAAACTTGTATTAAATATTAAAACAGGTACTTGTTCTCTGGTATGATCATTTCCTGTATATGTTGGGTCATTTCCTTGATCAGATGTGATAATAAGTAAATCATCAGGTTTCAATAAACCGACAATTAAAGGTATACTATTATCAAAACCTTTTAAAGTTTTAGCAAAAGATGCGACATCACGATTATGTCCATGGTTATTTAAATCACTTAAGTTACAAACACATACACCTGTAAAATTAAAAGATGTTGCTTTCATAAGTTTTTTAATGGTATCAATATCGTTAGTTGTTTTACAGACGTTGGTTATATCTTGGTTATTAAAAATGTTTGTCGCTTTACCGATTGTAATAACTTTGTGTCCCGTTTTTTTAAGAGCTTCTAAAATAGTTTCATTTGGTTTTAGAAGTGGAATGGTTACCTCTCCAGTTATTTTAAAAGAACTATTTTCAATTCCAAAACTATAACATTTTACTTTATTTATAAGTATTTTATTTTCATGCATGATATTTATAATATCAGCACCGATTTTTCCTAATTCTTTAAGAGGAATAACCGATTCATGAGCATATAATTTAAGGGTATAATAATCATACGCAACAATAATATCACCTGTTTTTACCTGTTTCATACCATATTTATTTAAAAAGTCATCCTTTTCATCTACAACAATAAATTTTCGCCCAATTTCTGTATATATCATGCTAAGTAAATCTTTACTCATATGAAAAAGATCTAGTTTTTGGTAATTATCATTTAACATAACATCCATCATTTCAAGATGACTTATAAGAGAACTTTTGGTTACCGTTTGAGGTATGGCTTTTGTATGATATCCATAGTATTTGTCATC
>CANQDH010000061.1 GCA_947591565.1 uncultured Bacilli bacterium
TGTAAAATTTGACAAAAAAATAACCATTTTTCAATGGCTTCTACAAATTCTTTATCTTAAAACTGATAAATTACCGATTTTCATGAGATAATAATTCTTTTTTTAGGAATTTGCTTGATAATAAAAGAAAATATTTACAAACATATGTATTAGTAGTATAATGCATATAGGTAGTGATTATATGCAAAAAATAAAAGTAAAATTTAGATTCTATAATGGATAAATATGTTGATTGAATGTCTATTGATACTAAAAATTTTATTAAACAATAAAAAAGGAGAAAGCAAATGAAGTTAGATAATTTGAAAGATTTAGTTTTATATCAAAGTCAAAATACGAATAAAACCATTGAAGTTTTATATGATAATGAGGATTTTTGGTTGACTCAAAAAACCATGGCAGAATTATTTAATGTTAAAGTTAATACAATTAATTATCATTTAAAAGAAGTTTTTTTCAATAATGAATTAAATGAAAATTCAGTTATTCGAATTTTTCGAATAACTGCCAAAGATGGTAAAGATTATAATACAAACTTTTATAGTTTAGATGCTATTATTGCAGTCGGCTATCGTGTTAATTCAAAGGAAGCAACTGATTTTAGAATATGGGCAACTAATACTTTAAAGGAATACATCAAAAAAGGATTTGTGTTAAATACAGAATTATTAAAAAATGGTCCAAAAGTTGGCAAAGATTACTTTGATGAATTACTAGTTAAAATTAAAGAAATTAGAGCAAGTGAAAGAAGATTTTATCAAAAAATCACAGATATTTATAAAGAATGTAGCTATGATTATGATAAAAATAGCGAAATTACGAAAGAGTTTTACAAAAATGTGCAAAATAAATTACACTTTGCTATTACGGGCATGACGGCATCAGAAATTATATATAATAGAGTTGATTCAAAAAAAGATTATATGGGACTTCAAACTTGGAAAAATGCTCCTGATGGGAAAATTCTTGAAACGGATGTTGTAATTGCTAAAAATTATTTGAAGGAAGAAGAAATAAAAGAATTAAATAATTTGGTGTCTATGTATTTAGATTTTGCTGAACGACAAGTAAAATTAGGTCATATTATTTCTATGAGAGAATGGAAAGAAAAATTAGAATTATTCTTAAAATTAAATGAATATAACATTTTGATAGATAATGGTAAAATTACAAGAGAAATAGCAGATAAATTAGCGCTTGATGAATATGAAAAATATAGGGTTGTACAAGATCAAAAATATGTATCTGATTTTGATGAACTATTAATTGAAACACAAAAAATTGAAGCATCAGAATAAAAACAAATACTACATAAAATGTTAGTTAAACTTATTTACCTATATTTATCACCAAATGTATGGAAAAATATAGAGTGCTTTTTTAAAAAAAGAATATAACTAAATGGATAAAAGATGTAGAGAATATTTTGATAGAGGTAATATATAGTTAGTAAAAAATTACAATTTAGGAATGTACTTCTATGGTATAAAAAGTGTAGAGATTTTGCCTAATATGAGTAGTGAATTAGAAACAAAAATAACAAAATCAGGTTTAAATCATCGCCTAAAAAAAATAAAAGAAATTGCTAACAAATTACGAAAAAATGAGGAATGAAATCTTTTCATAAAGAATTAAGTATTAATGGAATTTATTTTCATGACATACTAATTCTTTTTTAAATATACCTATGCGAAATATGTAATTGAAAAATGTATAAAAAAAAGATATAATATACTTATGTAGATTAAGGAGGTCCAAAATGAAAGTTATTTTATTAAAAGATGTCAAAGGTCAAGGTAAACAAGATGATATCATAGATGTAAAACCTGGATATGGTACGAATTTTTTAATTAAGAATGGATTAGCCGTTCCAGCAAGTAAAACGGGATTAAAACGTCTTGAAATAGAAACTAATGACCGTTTAGAAAAAGAACAAGAAATGATTAAAGAAGCTTCTTTAATGAAAGATGAACTTGAAAAAAAAGAATTTGTTTTTAAAGTAAAAACAGGTAAAGATGGAAAAATCTTTGGAAGTATAAGCACTAAACAAATTGCTGAAGAATTAAAAAAACAAGGATTTGATATAGATAAAAAGAAAATTGAAGTTGAAAATGCTATAACAACACTAGGATATCACAACGTTTATATCAATTTACATAAAAAGGTAAAAGCTCAAATAAAGGTTTCAATAAGGGAGAATTAGTATGGAAGGAAGAGAATTACCACATGATTTAAATGCTGAGCAATCAGTTCTTGGTTCCATGTTTCTATCTAAATATGCTTTAGAAAGAGCCGTTGAAATTTTATCCGAAGACCATTTTTTCGATAAAAAAAATGGTATCATTTTCTCTTGTTTAGCTGATTTATGTAATAAAGGAACTCCTATTGATTTAACGACCGTAACATCAGATTTAGTAACGAAAAATTTACTTAAAGAAGCTGGGGATGTTGAATACTTAACAGAAGTCATTAATGTTGTGCCAACTGCTGCTAATGCTGATGAATATATAAAAATTGTTGAAGATAGAGCAACAAGAAGAAGACTTATTAAAGAAGCAACGGAAATTGTTAAAATTGGTTATTCATCTACAGACTCTTTAGGTGAAATATTAGATAAATCAGAAAAGAAAATTTTTAATGTTGTCAAAACACGTCAGGGTACAGAGTTTCGTAAAATACAAGATGTCTTATTTAAAGCACAGTCTGACCTAGAAACTTTATCTAAAAATCGCGGTGAAATAACTGGACTTGCAACAGGCTTTGCCGATTTAGATAGAATAACATCTGGTCTTCATCCTAATGAACTTATTATTATTGCTGCGCGTCCTGCTATGGGTAAAACAGCATTTGCTTTAAATATGGCAACCAAAATTGCCGCAAATAGTGATAAAGCTGTAGCTATTTTTAACTTAGAAATGGGTGCTGAACAATTAGCGAATCGTATGCTATCATCAGCTGGACAAGTAGATGGAACGAAAATGCGTACGGGTAGATTAGAACATGAAGATTGGAAAAAAATTAATGAAGCTATAAGTATGTTAGCTGATACGAAAATTTATATCGATGATACACCTGGAATTACGATTGGTGAAATTAGAGCTAAATGTCGCAGGCTTGCAAGTTCTAGTGATGGACTTGGCATTGTTATTATTGACTACTTACAATTAATTACTGGCTCTGAAAAGTTTTCAGGAAATCGCCAACAAGAAGTATCCGAAATATCGCGTTCACTTAAAACCATGGCCATGGAACTTGGTATTCCTGTTGTTGCTTTGGCCCAGCTATCTCGAAGCGTTGATGGACGAGAGGATAATAGACCTGTATTAAGTGATTTACGTGAATCAGGATCTATTGAACAAGATGCCGATATTGTTGCTTTCTTATATCGTGATGATTATTATAAAAAAGAAGCCGCTATCGATGAAAATACAAGTAAAAGTGAATTTATTATTCGTAAACATCGTAGTGGCCCAACAGCAACTATTAATTTAATTTTTAAACGTAATACGAGTACATTTGAAGATTTTATTGATGTAAATGAAGAAGGTTAGGTGAATATATGAAAAAAATCCCTATAATTATTTTAACCATTTTGATAGGTTTATCTGTTGTTATGTTAGGCTTTGGATATAATCGTAATATTGAACCCAATCATTATTACCAAGTATATCTAGATGAAAAATTATTAGGTACGATTAAATCAAAGGAAGAACTAGATAGTTATATCGATAAACGCGGTGAATACATAAAGAAAAAATATAACGTAGATAAAATATATAGACCTAACGGACTTGTTGTTAAAAAGATAACTACTTATGATGATAACCTAAAATCAGTTCAAGAAATATATGATGCGATTTTAAAAGAGAAACCTTTCACCATTAAAGGATATCAATTTACAATATCAGATGATGAATCTAGTCAAAAAATATACGTTCTTGATAAAAGTGTGTTCGAAAATTCCGTAACGGCAACGATTGAAGCCTTTGTTGGAACCGAAATATATGAAAAGTATAAAAATGATGAACAAGAGCAAATAAAAACGACAGGAGTATACGCTAATAATATTTATATTGATGAAAATATAACTATCAAAGAAGTTGAAATACCTGTTAATGAACAAATATATACAAGTGAAAGTGAATTATCGAAATATTTAATGTTTGGAACGACAGAAGCCCAGAAAGTATATACGGTTAAGGCTGGGGACACAATTCCGATTGTTGCTGATAATAATCAGATTAATACAAGAGAATTCCTTATTTCTAATCCTGAATTTACAAGTGCTAATAATTTACTTACACCTGGTCAGCAAGTTACCATCGGGGTTACTAATCCGCAAATAAGTGTTGTCCTTGAAGAAAATATTATTGAAGATGTTGAGGATCCATTTAATACCGTTGAAGTTGTCGATGAAGATAAAGTTATTGGTGATGATACTGTAACTCAAGAAGGTGTTAATGGTTTATCAAGAGTATCTAGAAATGTTAAGGTTATAAATGGTACAGTTATTTACTCTAATACATTATCACGTGAAGTATTAAAACCTTCTGTTGATAAAATTATAAGTAAAGGTGGTAAATATATACCACATATTGGATCATTAACCAGCTGGGGATGGCCAACCGATCCAGGATGGTTTATTACAGATGACTTTACTTGGAGAATTAATCCTATCACTGGTGTTCGTGAAAGACATTCTGGTATCGATATTGCCGGAACCGGGTATTATTCACCTATATATGCAACCAACAATGGTACAATAGATACTAAGGCAACAAGATATGATTATGGTAACTATATTATCATTAATCACAACAATGGTTATTACACCTTGTATGGACACATGTCTTCGTTTGCTAATGTTAAAGTTGGAGATGTTGTAGCGCGTGGTCAAGTTATTGGCTATGTTGGAGCAACCGGTTACGCAACTGGTCCACATGTTCATTATGAAGTATGGAAAGACTGCCGTTTCTGCAGGCTTAATCCTTGGAGTATTTACTAATGAAATTTAGTGTTTTAGCAAGCGGCAGTACCGGAAATGCAACCTTTGTTGAAACCAAAAAGACTAAAGTTTTAATAGATATTGGTATGAGCTGCTTATATATTGAAAAAAAATTAAAGAACATGGATATTGATCCAGACGAAATAGATGGTATCATTATTACCCATACGCATACAGATCATATAGCTGGGTTAAAAGTCTTTTTAAAAAAACATCATCCAACTCTTTTCATAACGAAAAAAATGTATAATGATTTAAAAAATGTTATTTATAAAGATGAGTGTGTTTTTATAGATGGAAAGTTTATGATTAATGATATAGAAGTTACACCATTTGGTTTATCACATGATGCTCCAGATACGAATGGATACATCTTAACAAATGGTACTTCATCACTTGTTTATGTAACTGATACTGGCTATATAAATAATAAACATTTTGATCTTTTAAGTAATAAAACCGCATATATTTTTGAAAGCAATCATGATGTTAAAATGTTGATGGATGGCTCTTATCAATATCATTTAAAACAGAGAATTATTAGTGATAGGGGTCATTTATCTAACAAAGATAGTTCTTATTACTTGTCAAAATTAATTGGAAATGATACTAAATATATTGTTTTAGCGCATTTAAGTAAAGAAAATAATACACCAGATATCGCGTTAAAGACACTTTTAAATATGCTTGATGAAAAGGATTTTAAGATTGCTACTTTAGTTGCATCGCCAAATGAAAGAACGGATTTAATCGCTATATGATAAAAATTGTCTGTGTTGGTAAAATTAAAGAAACTTACTTAAAAGAGGCTATTCAAGAATACCGCAAAAGGTTATCAAAGTATGTCAAATTAGAAATTATCGAAATAAATGATATTAATGATGAAAACATACAAATAACTTTAACGAAAGAAAAAGATGC
>CANQDH010000062.1 GCA_947591565.1 uncultured Bacilli bacterium
AAAACCATAATCGAATATAAAATACTTGCAACCGCAAACCCCTTATTATTTAGTTTCATGAGGATACCTCCTATTATCAATTATATAACGATTACGTTAATATGACAAGTAAAAATTAGGTATTCTTATCCATGCAAACACTAGATATAATTCCTAGTATAAATAAATAATATGGGGATGTATAATACATTGAATTACCAAAACAAGAAGATATTAAATAACTAAAAGCGACGAAGAAACAACATATAAGCATCTTATTTAATTTTTTATACTTTTGTAATCCTACTATATATATATAAAGAATACTTGATGCATAAAGAATTAAACCTATAATACCCGTATTTGCACCTATTTGTATAAAAGTATTATGTGGTCTATCGGTTTTTGCACATATTGCTCTTTCTTGATAAAGTGGTCCTAAATTATCAAATCCATAACCAAAAAGAGGTCTTTCTTTGATAAAATCAATTCCTTTTAACCATAAGTCAAGTCTTCCTGTTCCTGAGCAAATAATATGACTAGCACCAATCGTATCATCAATACTTACATCTAAATTATCTGCGTGAGTATATATGTTTTCAATTTCAGCTCCTAGTTGTAAAACATCTTGCTTAAAAGGTGACATAAGGCTAATACCTAAAAATAAAAGCATGATAAAACAAGCACTAATTCGGTGTTCTTTTATAACAAAATAATATATAAGCATTATCACAAAACTTACAAGTAAAGCAACAAAACAACCAAGTGTATTATTTTTACCAAGAACATAAACTAAAACAATAAAACATAGTAAATATAACAATTTATAAATTACCTTTTTTTCATATAAAAACAGTATTGCAATAGCCATAATCGATATCGTTAAATAATATCCATAATGATTAAAAGCACAAAACACACCTGCAGTAATTATATTTCCAGGAACATTATTATCTTTTAAGAAAAGATCCGTTAAACCATTATGCATCATAACAAGTAACCCTAAAATGGTTGAACTAATAATTAAACAATTTAAAATTTTTTTAATATATGTCTTTTGTTTACTAACAACAAAGCCATGTAAAAACATACCCATATACCATAAATAAGTTACAAAACCTTCTTTACGATAAAAGGTTCCAAAGAAAGCATCTACCTTATTTGGAGCGCCTAAACACGCTAAAAAGGACCATCCTAAAAAAATAAGTAATAAAATAAAAGGAATTTTTTTATAAAGTTTTAACTTATTTTTAAAAATATAACCAAAACCATTAATTAGACCTATAAAACCTATATATACTAAACCAAAAAAGAAATAATTAGCAGATGAACCTTTGACAAAAGCATTGGTTATTAAAATAAATATAGGAATTAAACACCATATAATTAAACTATAAAAAGATATTTTTTCAAATAAGATATTTGGAATTATATCTAATACTTCCCTTAAACTTTTAGCCTTTTTTAAATCTTGATATTTCACTACTTTCACCTCAATATTTGTATTTTATTAGCGGCAATTCCGAATTTATCAAATCGTCTTTGAACGCGTCCATCAATTTTGATAATGTTTCCTTTATTTATTTGTTCCGTATTTTTATAAATTTTAGGAAAAATAGTAATCTCGACTGATTCTATTTCATCACTACCTGTAACAAAAGCCATCTTTTCATTATTTTTAGTCTTTATTTCTTTAACACTTTCAACATAAACAATAATAGATACATGTCTATCAAAATTATTCTCAATTTTGTTTAAATCCATTATATTTTGGTCTTTTAATTTATATTCAGTAACAGGATGCTTACTTAGATAAAAACCATATACTTCAAGTTCGTTTTTCATGAGTTCATTACTTTCATATTCATCGTATAATGTTAAACTAGGTTTTAAACTATTATCACTTATTAAACTACCAATTTCCGCATAATTAATGATTTCATCTAAATTAAGAAGTAACGTCTTTCGGCTATAACCAAATGGTAATAATGCGCCTGATTTAATTAAAGATTCTATCGTTTTTCTAGTTACCATTTTACCATCATATATACAAGATACAAAATCAAAAATATCGTGAAATTTAGTACGCTCTTCTATGATTTTCGTTAGTAAATTCGCACTAATACCTTTAATCATCGTAAGAGGACATATTAATTTATTATCATATACCTCAAATATACCAGAACTTTCATTAATATTAGGAAGAACTAATGAAAGATGATTTTTTTTACATTCATAAATATATTCTTTAACTTTCTCTTCACTACCAAGACTATAATTTAAAAGTTGTTTCATGAAATAAAGTGGATAATGAGCCTTTAAATAAGCCATTTTATAAGAAAGAGTTGCATATGAAACAGAGTGAGCTTTATTAAATCCATAAGAAGCAAATTTTAAAATTAATTCATATACCTTCGTACTTGTTTCGATACTATATCCCTTTGCGGTGCTCCTTTTAATAAAGTCTTCACGTTTACTTAACATAACATCTTCTTTTTTCTTGCTCATAGCCCTTCGCAAAACATCGGCTTCACCATAACTATATCCTGCCATCGTACTTACTATCTGCATTATTTGTTCCTGATATATAATAATACCATAAGTTGGTTTTAATATGTTGACAAGACTATTATCGATATAGTCAATTTTTTCAAGACCTCTTTTTCTTCTAATAAAAGAGTCAATACTATTCATTGGTCCTGGTCTAAATAAAGCAACAGCGGATACAATATCATCAAAACTATTAGGTTTTAATTTTTTAATAAAATTAATCATACCTTTAGAATCAAACTGAAAAATGCCTATTGTATTAGCAGATGTAAAAATGTTTATAGCTTCCATATCATTCATAGGTATGTCATCTAATTTTATA
The DNA here is from genome assembly GCA_947591565.1 of uncultured Bacilli bacterium. Taxonomy (GTDB): domain Bacteria; phylum Bacillota_I; class Bacilli_A; order RF39; family UBA660; genus UMGS1045. The sequence goes on from CANQDH010000062.1 coordinate 2,852, forward strand.
TTTATATCTTTCAAACAATCATTGATAATGGTTAGATTTTTAAGAGCAAGAAAATCCATTTTTAAAAGGCCTATTTCTTCTAAATATGTCATATCGTAACCTGTAATATAAAAACCATCACGACTTTTATCTAAGGGGATAATCTCATCAAGGGGTCTTTGACACATCACAACCCCTGCTGCATGCATCGATGTGTGCCTTTTAAGGCCTTCAAACATAGATGCGATAGAAAATAGTTTTTTGGTACTATCTTTTAAATTAATTAATTTTTGTAATTCGAGATTTTTTTGATAATTTTCTTTTAAAGAAATATTAGAATCGATTCTTTTACAAATACTATCGATAATATTTAAATCTAAATCCATAACTCTACCAACATCTCTTATCGCTTGTTTAGCTCCAAGCGTTCCAAAAGATATAATAGGGGCAACATTTTTAAGACCATATTTGGAAATACAGTAATGAATAATATCTTCTCTTCTTGTATCTTCAAAATCGATATCAATATCGGGCATAGTTATTCTCTCAGGATTTAAAAAACGTTCAAAAAGAAGATTGTATTTGATTGGATCAATAGTTGTAATATTTAATAAATAAGAAACAAGAGATGCGGCAGCAGAGCCTCTACCCGGTCCTACCAAAATACCTTTTTCTTTAGCGAATTTAACATAATCATAAACAATTAAAAAATAGTTACAAAAACCCATACTATTTATAACTTGGAGTTCATATTTTAATCTATCAATATAAATACTTTTAACACTTTCCCCAAAAAGTCTTTTTAAACCTTGTTTACATAATTCTTTTAAATAAGTATAACTATCCATACCATCCGTACATTTATATTCTGGTATAAGATTATCAAGTTTACTTAACACAATATGGCAAGTATCATATATATATTCATTGTTTTTTAAATCTTCTATATAATTTTGTTTATATTCTTCATAAGACAAAAGATAATTTTTTGTTTTATCCGTCTTTACACTTTCAAACTTTTTACCATCTCTTATACCAAATAAATATTTAATATAGGCTTCATCATTTTTATCTAAATAAAGTGTTTCATTAAAATAGATAAGATTATCTCCTTTTAATAGTAAACGTTCTTCTTTATTACTATAACCTATAAAAATATCGTTAAAGATTGGTTTTAATTTTTCATATATTTTAATAGAAGCAAATGGTACAATACATATTAATTCATCATCATTTTTTAAATCATCTGTTTCTAAGTTTTTTTCTGTTTGCATGGTTGCTATTTTAATTAACTTTTGATAACCTTTTTCATTTTTAGCATATAAAACAATAGCTAAGGCGTCAATATGAATAGTAAGACCAATAATCGGTCTAATATTATTTTTCATACACTGCTTATAAAAATCCATACATCCGTACATATTTTCATCGCAAATAGAAAGACAATCAATTTTAAGACTTTTAGCCTTTTCGATAAGATTTTCTATTTTAATCATACTCGATAATAAGGTATTATGTGATTTAACATTAAGAGGGACATATTTCATAAGCATCACCTACTTTTTATTATAACATATCATCCTATCTTTTTAAAGGTTATGTGTTGACTTATTTTATAATTTATGGTAAAGTTATAAAGCAAGGAACACGTGGAAGGAGAATTTAGATGGCAAAAAAACTTACAAATAAAAAACCACTTGTTGGTAATAGACGTTCACATGCTTGTAATGCAACAAAGCATGCTCAAAAACCAAATCTACAAAAAGTAACTTTAGATAATGGTCAAACTATTAGAATGAGTGCTAGAGAATTAAGAACGATTGAAAAAATAACCAATGCCTAAAAATAAGATACAAATTTGTACCTTATTTTTTTATTTTCTGGTTTTCAAAAGCAACATCAAGGAATTTGCGACTAGCAAGAAAATCACACATATGAACAAATCTTTGATATTTATTATGTGGAAGAGGTAAAACAACGTCCGGATGATGCTTATCTGTATTCCACTGTCCCATATGACTTTCAAGACATGAGCAAATTAGTTCTATTTCTTTTTGATTAAACGTTAACATTTCTTGATGATCTTTAACAAACTGTGATATAAGTAAAGGATGATCAAAGCGGGTATATTTTTCATGATTTAATCCGGATTTTAAACCATCATGAATGAGTAAAGAGATAAGCATTAAGTCTTTTTCATCGCTATTAAAGGAATAGCCAATACTATCATTATATAAAAGCTCATAACCAATACGAACAGCTACCATCGTATGTCTAACAAGACCGCCTTCACCTAAAGCAAAAGATGGATGATACTTACCAGTTGAACTTGCAGGAATATCAAAAAAATAATCTGGTAATAAATTAATTAACGTTTTGACATTTTCCTGATAACTACTATTTTGAATATACCCTATTTCTTCTTCAAATATTTTTATTCTATCCATACATCTAACCTCCTAAAAATTTAATTAAAATACTATTTTCAACATATAAATATTTTTTATTTATATATATATTTTGCTTATTTTCTTTTAAATAAGCTTGGTGTAATAAATCTTTGATATCAAATGTTTCCTCTATCATTTTACCATATTTTTTCAAAAAATGTTCTTTATTTACACCTTTTAATTTACGTAATCCTAAAATCATTTCATTAGACATTTGTTCTTGCTTTGATACTTTTTCTTTAAGCCATACATATTTACCAGATATATATTTTTTTAAACTTCTCGTATTTGTGCACCTTATATTATCTAAATAAGAAGTTGCTCCTAAACCAAAACCATAGTAAAAGTTATTATTCCAGTAATTTAAATTATGTTTAGATTTAAAATTTTTTTTAGCAAAATTACTTATTTCATAATGTTCAAAACCGTTTTTTTCTAATTTTTGACATATTAATTTATACATATCATATTCTAAATCTTCAGATATAGGTTTGGCGCCATTAATCGTAAGAAGTGTATGAGGCTCCATGATAAGAGAATACGCTGATATATGATTAATATTTAATTTTAAAAA
>CANQDH010000063.1 GCA_947591565.1 uncultured Bacilli bacterium
ATAATCACCCATTAATATTATGAACATAAATAAAGAGATAATTCGAAAAAAGAAGTGGTAATAAATGCTAAAAAATAGTAATCATAAATATATTTAATTATATATTTAATATATTTTTTTAAGTATATATATAAAAAGATAGAATAAAAAATATAAGAAGTTAACATAATATACATTATACATAATTAGATTTTTACATAAAAAAAGATGAGTTTTGCCTTATATTTCCTCATCTTTTTCATTAATTTAATACTTTTCTCGTTTGAATTTCTGCAATTTTTTCTAATACTTCAGCAGCATTTTCTTCTGTAATTTTGTTGTATCCAAGTTCTCTTAAAGCCTGGACTTTAATAGTATTTAATTCAAGCGTACGGCTCATTTTTTCTTCAACTTTATGCTCAATTTGATTTTCAAAACGTTTGTGAGCCTCTGTTAATTTCGTTTTAGAAGCACCACCATTATTATAAAGTGTCATAGCTGAAAATAAAATACTTTCAAAAATAAATTGTTCATTCTCATCAAAAACAAACTCTAATGGTTTAACAGAACCGCTTGCCTTAGCAAAATATCCAAGGACATATTTTAATTCTTTTGTAACATTCATAGCTTGTAAAAAATAATATAAATACTTATATGTATTAAATGTTTCAGAATCATCATCATCTGATAAGTTTTCTTTAATTAATTCAAGAATATTATGTAGCAATTCTTTTTGATTTTTATTTAAACCTTCATAAATATCATTTGAATCATTAAAATCACATTGTTCATTTTCTTTTTCAAATAAACCATTTAATTTTGTTTCGACATTCATTATATAATCAGTATTAACCTTTATATTTTCAATCTCATCTGCACTTTTAACACCAAGTAAATTAAGAAGTAAAACTTTTTTATCTTTAGGCCATTTATTAATATCATCAAGTTCTAAATAATTATAAATCATTTGTCTTGAAACACCCAAAAACTTTGCTAATTTAACTTTTGATATACCTAGTTCGTGAAGTATTTCATTTAATCTGTCCATATCTTAAACCTCCTATTATCATTTTACCACTTATATGTCAAATGTCAAGTGTAAAGTAATAGTATAGTTTAAAGATACCATAATTTTTCATTGTTTTTATAAACTTCTTTAATAATACCGCTTCCAAGACAAATATCATCTTGATATAAAACACAAAATTGTCCTGGTGTAACAGCCTTTACATTATTATATTTAACAAAAATCTCATTTCCATACTCAATTTCAACATCGACATCTTTTTGACGATAACGAAATTTAGCTGTACATTTAGTTGGTCTTAAATTGCTTATAAAATTGACATTTTCTAATAATACTTTATCACTATATAAATATGGATTTTCATCTCCAAGAGCCACATATAAAATATTTTTATTTACATCTTTACCTACAGCAAAATATTTATCTAAATTACCTCCTAAATCAAGTCCCCTTCTCTGCCCTATTGTATAATACATAAGACCGACATGTTTTCCAACTATTTTGTTCGTTTCAATATCAACAATATTACCAGGTTTATTAGGTAAATAATTTTCTAAAAATTCTTTAAAATGTCTTTCACCTATAAAACATATACCGGTTGAGTCTTTTTTCTTTGCCGTATTTAAACCGTTTTTTAAAGCCATTTCACGGACTTTAGACTTTTCTAAATGTCCAATAGGAAAAAGAACATTTTCAAGCTGTTTTGGGCTTAATTGGGCTAAAAAATAGGTTTGATCTTTATTAGTATCTATGCTTCTTAAAAGATTACCATTTTCGAGTCTTGCATAATGTCCTGTTGCAATAAAATCAGCACCTAATTCTCTTGCTTTTTTAGCAAACATATCAAATTTAATATATTTATTGCACATAACATCAGGATTTGGTGTTCGGCCTCTTTTCAACTCATCTAAAAAATAAGTAAAAACATAATCCCAATATTCTTTTACAAAGTCAACTCGATAAAGAGGAATACCTATTTTTTTACAAACTTCTAAAGCATCATTATAATCTTGTTCTTGAGGACAAATTTGATTATTTAAATTAGGATTACCTAAATAATCATTATTTAAAGTGCTATCCCAATTTCGCATAAATAACCCCGTAACATCATATCCTTCATTTTTTAGCATCAAAGCAGCTACGCTACTATCAACGCCTCCGCTCATACCAACTACGACTTTAGCCATATCCATCACCTACGACAACATTATATCATATTTCTTCGTCATTCTTATATAAATGTTACGATTTTCATAAGAAGCGGCATAACAAATGTTTCAAGTAATGAACTAATAACGATAATGATAACGGTTATAAATAAAATGAGTAAATACCTATTGATAATATATTTAAAATCAAGTGTTTTCTTTTTAATGATGGCTGATAAAAATTTCATAGATAAAGTTACAGAGTAAATCATTAAAATAGAAAAACCTAAAAAATATAATATTTGGCAAGGTATAATATAGAAAAACGAATAACAGATACCACTAAATTTATAATTTATCATCAGGCTTCCTATCGAAAAACCTAGTGAAAAGGCTTTACTAAAAAACATAAATAAAGTTATAGGAAGACCGATAATCGAAAATCCTAGTAACCAGATGATGAAAATAAAAGCCGTATTTGTTACAAGAGCATTAATAAGTGTACTTGTATAATTAATATTACCATCTTTAATACTTGCCAAAAAGGTGTCTAAATAACTTCCAACTAAAGTTTTATCGTTACTATTAATAGTAACAGAAAAAAATGATCCTACGATTATACCTATAATAATTAAAATGCTAAAGAAAATAATCATTCGTTTGTTATTACTTATACTTGATTTTAGTTTGTCCAATATTTTTTCCATCACTTTCACCTCTATTCAAGTGTATTATTTTTTTGAAATTATATTCCAATATTTTTAAAAATATATTATAATATTAATTGGAAGGTGCATTATGAATAAAAAAATAAAAAAAGTAATAGTTCTTATACTATTACTTGCAACAATAGCCATGTATGCTTGTGCATGTTTAATGCCTATGTGAAACTCTTTTATGAGTTTTTTTTCTTTTGTGAAAAATGAAGAAAATAATAATGATGATTAAAACATATATTAATTTAGTTTGTAAAAGATAATTTATTAATGAAAATTGATATTCATTATCTAAAGTAATATCGATTGTATCAATTAAGTTTTTGTCGTAGAAAATATCAATCTTACCTATAGGTTTATCTTTATTAGTTGTTGGGCCTATTTCTTTTAAACCACTATAAGATAAAATGATTTTATTTTTGTCAAAACTATTATCTAAATATTTTAAAAGAGGCTCTTTAGCGTAAAATGAAGCGTACTTTTCTTTTCCATATTTCGTTTTAAGGGAAACTAATAGTTCGTTTTTATCGATAATTGTTTGATATTTATAATTGTCAAAAAAATAATTATAAAGAAGAACATTATCTTTTATATGATAAGCATCTGATGTATCGGTACTTGCTCCACATGTTACCGACATATAATAGATGTCATTTTTGTCATCGTAAGCTGTACTTGCTAAACATTTACCGGCATCATCGGTATACCCTGTTTTAGCCCCAATTAAAGAACTAACATCATAACCATACTTTTTAGCTGTATAACGAAATGAACTATAAAAAGTCATTCTTTCATCACTTGTTGTATAAGAGTTTGTTTCATATATTTCTTTAAAAATATCATTTTTAAGAGCATATTTTAAGAGTTTAGCAACATCAACCACCGTTGAATAATTGTCTTTATTATCAAGACCCGTTGTATTTGCAAAATGGGTATTTGTTAGACCAATTTCGGTTGCTTTTTGATTCATAAGTTCAACAAAAGATTCAATAGAACCAGTTAAATTAAAGGCAAGGGCTTGGGTTGCTTCAGCACCACTTGGTAAAAAGGTTCCGTATAATAAATCACGATATGTTACAGTTTGTCCAACTTCAAAACCGGCAAGTGATGCTCCTTCTTCGTAAAGAGTAACAAAATCTCGCGATTTAATAGTTACTTTTTCATCTAAATTTTTAATATTTTCAATAGCTACAATGGTTGTCATTATTTTGGTAAGACTTGCAATACTAATAACTTCGTTACTATTTTTTTCAAAAACAATTTCATCCTCATTTAAATTATAAACAACAGCATTGGAACTATTTATTTCAAGAGCTAGTATATTGGTTGTAAATACAAAAAAACAACATAAAAACATTAATATTTTTTTCATATATCACTACTCCCTGTTATTATATGTATTACGAAAATTTTTATAAATGTCAAATATGACATAACTTATCATATTTTTACATTAAATATTGTATCAAAAAAAGAACAAAAAAGGAAGAATAATCTTCCTAATTTTCAGCTTCTTCTAACATATTTGTTATAAAGATTCCATAACCTTTCGTTGGACTTTCGACAACAACGTGTGTAACGGCACCAATAATATAATCATCTTGAATAATGGGACTACCACTCATACCTTGGATAATTCCTCCGGTTTTTTCAAGTAGTTCATCATCCGTTATTTCAAATAAAATGTTTTTGGTTTTTTGTTTATTATTTAATTGTGTTATAGTTATATCATAGTATTTAATTTCTTCATCATTTAAGACCGTCATTATTTGAGCCTTTCCGGTTTTGATATCATTTGCATCAGCTACTTTATATAAATGCGTTGTATCAATGTTTCCACTATAAGTACCAAAGACACCTTTATTCGTATTTTCTTCGATATTACCTAGTATTTTATCAGAAAAAAGGGTTGCACTTTTTTCACCGGGATTGCCATTTTCGCTTTTAACAATGCCTGTTACTTTAGATGAAAATATTTTACCATCTTTTATATCAAGTATTTCCCCAGTTGTTTTTTCGATAATTTCATGTCCTAAAGCACCAAATATTTTGGTTTGAGGATCAATGAAACTTAGTGTCCCTATGCCTGAGATGCTATCTTTTACATAAAGTCCTGTTTTAAATGTTCCATTTTGATCCATAATAAGTTTTAAGGAGGTTACATTTTTCGTATCATTTCGTAGATACTCTATTTTAATATTATCTTTATCTGGTGCTTTATCAAGTGCCGTAACCATTTCCGAAATAGATGATACAGCATTATTATCTACCGCAATAATCGTATCACCAACCTTTAATCCAGCTTCATTTGCAGGATTAAAACCACTTACCTTATAAAGTCCAACAATTATAACACCATCTGCTTTAAGTTCCATTCCAATATTGCTGCCTCCAGCAACGATATAATCAGAATAGGCTAAAGTGATTTGTGGCATAATAGATAATGTAAGAAGAATTACAATGAGTGTTTTTTTAATTTTTTTAAAAAACATCCTTTCATCTCCTTTTTATGATACAGGTTACATTATTATTATGATGAATTGAAAACTTTTTATAAGGATAAAATAATGTCAAAAAGGCATTAATTAACAATGCCTTTTAACTTAATTTTCTTCTTCGATTTTAAACTCCTTAAGTTCACCATTTTCACTTACAATTTTATTAACTTTTTCTTTAACAGTATTTAATTCTACATCACATTCTTTGATAAGTTTCATGGCTTTTTCATACATATCAAATGATTCATCTAAAGGCGAATCACCATTTTCTAATTTATTGACAATGTTTTCAAGTTCTTTAATTTTTTCTTCAAATTTCATTTTTTTCCTCCACTTTATTTACTTTAGTAGTAATTTTACCATCAGCAAGTACAATTTGAATCTCATCATTAGTATGGACATTTTTGACACTTTTTAAAACTTTATTATTTAAATAAGATAAACTATATCCTCTTTGTAGTGTATTTAAAGG
>CANQDH010000064.1 GCA_947591565.1 uncultured Bacilli bacterium
AATGAGCCATTTTCATAAAATTCATGAAATATTTATAAAATTTGATTAAATTTGTTGTAAAAAACCGAAACTCAAATCTTTTTTCTATTGAATTTATATATAAGGTGTGCTAAAATGAATAGTAGGAGGAAGATGCTTATGGAGAAATATATTCCTGATGTTTATCAAAAAAGTATCTATGACATTAATTATAAAAAATTATTTCAACAAGGAATAAAATGTTTATTATTTGATTTAGATAATACATTAGTCCCTCCAAGTGTTAAAGAACCTACTGAAGAAGTATTAGAATTAATGGAAAATTTAAAAAATATGGGTTTTAAGTTAATTATTTTATCTAATAGTCCTAAAAAACGTGTAGAACAATTCCAAAATAGATTAGGTATCGATGGTTTTTATTCTTGTAAAAAACCTTTAAGTAAAAAGTTTTTACTTGTCTTATCTATGTATAACTATACAATTAACGAGGTCGCGATTATAGGAGATCAAATAATGACAGATGTTTTAGGTGGAAATAAAGTTGGCATATTAACTATTTTAGTAAATCCTATAACTAAAAAAGAACTTATTATTACGAAATTTAATCGTCTTTTAGAAAAAATAATTATTCATAAATTAAGTAAAAAAAGTGTCTTTATAAAGGGGAAATATTATGAATAAATGTCGTGGTTGCGGAGCTATATTTCAAACAGATAATCCTTTAGAAGAAGGATTTATTAAAAAAGAAAATCTAGAAAAAAGTACACTTTGTGAAAGATGTTTTAAAATAAGAAATTATGGTGAATATCAAAAAATTACTAAAAAAAATGACGAATTTTTTAAAATTTTAAAAAAAATAAATGAAACCAAAGATTTAGTTATTTTAGTAGTTGATTTATTTAATATCAATAAAGATTTAAAAGAAATATGTTCTTATTTAAAAAACAATGATATTTTACTTGTTTTTAACAAAAGAGATATATTGCCTCTTTCCCTTAAAAATACAAATTTATTATATTATGCTGATAAATTAGGTATTAAATACATTGATAAAATGATTATCAGTACGAAAAAGAATTTTAATTTTGATTTCTTAATGGAAAAGATAAAAAAATACAAAAAAAGTAATAATGTCTATGTTGTTGGGTATACTAATGTTGGGAAATCATCAATGATTAATAAGATAATTTATAATTATTCAACGTCTATTTTGGATGTTACGACAAGTGTTTTACCATCGACAACGCTTTCAAGTGTTACAGTCAAAGTAAATGATGAGTTAACACTTATCGATACACCTGGAATTATCGATGATGGAAATATTATGAATTATTTAGAACCAGCTATGCTTAAAAAAGTTTTACCTAAAGATGAAATTCGAACTATAACATATCAGATTAGATCAAAACAATCTATTTTTATTGATAAATTAGTACGTATTGATTGTGAACTTTTTAATAATTTAACTATTTATATGTCAAATGCTTTGGAAGTATCGAGAGTATTTGATACAACAGATAAACTTTTAGATTTAGAAAAACATGAATTAGTTGTGTTTGATAATCAAGATATTGTTATTTCGGGTCTTGGGTTTATTAAAGTAACAAATTCCGTACCAATTACCATTTATACGATTCCTGGTGTTGATGTTTATGTGAGAAGTTCATTAATATAGGCATTTACTTGACAAATTTTGTTTGACAAAATCAATTAATGGGTTATAATATTATTAGAATAGGAGAAGAGAGTATGAAGAAGTTTGCTAAAAGTTTGACGATTAGTTCATTAGTTGTGGCCTTAAGTTTATTTTTATTTAATAATTATTCAAGTACTTATGAAGTAAAAAATGATTTCAAAACCGAAAAAAATGGATATACGTATGACGTTAGTTTATGTGTTGATGAAAACACTGTTATTGGTTCCAAAAATGGCTCTGATGTTAAATTAGGGGATCTTAAACCTGTTGTAAGATATAATTATGGAGATAAACAACTTGAAGTTTGTGATAATCCTAATTTATCTATTAAAGTAAGTATACCTGATTGTGATTTAGAAGGATGGTATTATGATAAAGATTTAACTATAAAAGTTGAGGGTGGCATACTTAAAGATGTCATGGGCGATCCTGCTATTGAAGTAAAAAAACAAGGTAATTGTATTACAGTATATAAATATATTACGGATATATATGCCAAATGTAAAACAACCCCAACATGTCCTACAGATATGAATGAAATGTACAAAATTAATTATGTTATCGATAATAAAAATTATTCTAAAGTAGATGCTAAAGCAGGAGATACTATTAGTACTCCTAATCCAACTAAAGAAGGATATACGTTTGATGGTTGGTATTTGGATGCATCATTTTCTACAAAATTTACAGGTGAAGTTACTTTAGAAAAAGTTTATGATGAAAATAATTGTGCAACTGGATATAAAGATGTAACTCTTTATGGAAAATGGGTTGAAACGACTGTAAAATGTGATCCTGTTGAAGAAGAATTTACTGTTATATATAATACTAATGGTGGTAATAAAATTGATAGTGTTAAAGTAACTAAAGCAAATAAGAGTGAGGCCATTCCTACACCAGTAAGAGAAGGTTATGAATTTAAAGGCTGGTATTTAGATGCAAATTTAACACAAAAGGCTAATTATAAAAAACTTTCTGATATAAGTGCTGAAAAATATATTAGTGATGATGGCTGTCTAATTGGTTATAAAAATGTAACATTATATGCTGGATGGTATAATGATACACCAAATCCTGAAACAGGCGATAATATTATTATGTACGGTATTTTAGGTATCATACTAGTTGGATGTTGCGGCATTGTAACAAAAAAATTATTAAGTAAATAAACTTATGTTAAGGTAAAAAAAAGATGATTTCTTATGCGAATTGTCTTTTTTTGAACTAAAAAGAATCAAACCTTGTGCTTTTTATCTTATTAGAGTATAATTTTAAAAGAGGTGTTACTTATGTTTATTGATGAAGTTACAACATTATTATGTGCTGGTGCTGGTGGTAATGGATGCATGGCTTTTAGACGTGAGAAATTTGTTGAAATGGGCGGTCCATATGGTGGTAATGGTGGCAAAGGCGCTAGTATTATTTTTAAAGTCGATGAAGGACTTAATACTTTAGTAGATTTACGTTATAAAAAAGTTATTAAAGCTGATAAGGGTGAAAATGGTCTTGGTAAAGGAATGCAAGGAGCAAGTGCCAAAGATGTTATTATTAAAGTTCCACTTGGGACAGTTATTACTGATGAGGACACATCTTTAATTATTGCTGATTTAACGCATAAAGATGATGAAGTAGTTGTTGCTAGAGGTGGAAGAGGCGGAAGAGGAAATATCGCTCTTGCCACCAAAAGTAATCCTGCACCATCATATGCTGAAAATGGTGAACCAGGTGAAGTTAGAAAAGTGAAGTTAGAATTAAAATTACTTGCTGATGTTGGACTTGTGGGAATGCCAAGCGTTGGTAAATCGACAATTATTTCCAAAATATCAGCATCTAAACCTAAAATTGCTTCTTATCATTTTACAACTTTAGTTCCAAATTTAGGTGTTGTAAAGGTTCGTGATAATAGTTCTTTTGTCGTTGCTGATTTACCTGGATTAATTAAAGGTGCATCTTTAGGTGAAGGACTTGGAGAAAGGTTTTTAAAACATGTTGAAAGAACAAGAGTAATAGCCCATGTTATTGACATGTCAGGTCTTGAAGGAAGAAATCCCTATGATGATTATGTTACCATAAACCATGAATTAAAAAGTTTTAATGAAAATATTTTAAAGAAAAAACAAATCATTATTGCTAATAAAATGGACATGGAAGATGCTAAAAAAAATTTGGCTGAATTTAAGAAAAAAGTTCAAAATGTCAAAATATTTGAAGTATCAGCACTTAACAATGAAGATTTAAAAGAAGTAATCAATGAATTATACGAAATACTAAAATCTATTCCTAAAACCGATTTATATACGGAAGATAAAATGGAAAGCCATGTTTTATATAAATATGAAGAAGAAGTACCATTTAAAATTCATAAAGAAAATAATACTTTTGTTATAACAGGCGATAAAATTGAAAAAATTCTTAAAATGACCAAATTTAATACTGATGAATCCGTTTTAAGATTTTCAAATAAATTAAAAAGACTTGGCATCGATGATGAACTTAAAAAAATGGGTGCGAAAGATGGAGATAATATTCGTATTCTCGATCTTGAATTTGCTTTTAAAGAATGAAAATAATTAAAATTCCTGTTGGATATCTACAAGCTAATTGTTATATCTTAAACAAAAATAATGAAAATCTAATTGTTGATCCGGGTGATGAATTTTTAAAAATAAAAAAGAGTATTCAAGGTTCTGTTTTAGGAATTTTAATAACACATCACCATTTTGATCATATAGGAGCGCTTAAAGAGGTAGCGCAAGAATTTAACTGTCCTATATACGCATATCCTCTAAAGGAAGGCGCGTATCAAATTAAAGATTTTCATTTTGAAGTAATACATACTAAAGGACACACCATAGATAGTATCAGTTTTTATTTTCCAAATGAAAAAGTGATGTTTACAGGTGATTTTCTTTTTAAAGAGATGGTAGGAAGAACCGATTTAGAAACAGGAAATATCGATGAAATGCTAAAAAGCCTTCAAAAGATAAGTAAATATGATGGTATGATATATCCAGGACATGGTGATATAACTTCTTTTAACCATGAAAAAAAGTATAATTCGTATTTAAACATGTTAAGAAAATGTTAAAAATGTTCTACTTATTGAAAAAAAAACATAAATATAGTATAATCTTTTTATGAGGTGAATCTAATGAAATTTATAAAAAAACATAAAGTTGCGCTTATTGTAACAGCGGTTGTTATTATTTTACTAGTTTTGTGCGCCATAGGTATCAAGAGTGCTTTCTTTTCTAATATTAATGGAAGTAAATATGGTAATAGATTAGATGGTATTGAAAATTATCCTATTGATAGTAGTGTTATCGATGATATCAAGGAAACTATCAAAGAAACGGGTTATGTCAATAGTATTTCATATGATTTAGAGGGTAGATGTATGTACTTTATTATCGAAGTAAAAAGTGATGTTGATTTAACTACTTCTAGATCTTTAGCCGATAAAATAGCGGAAAAACTATCTGATGAAATTAAATCATATTACGATATTCAGGTTTTAATTGATAGTGAAGATGAAGAAAGTGAAATATATCCTACAATTGGTGCAAAACATAAAACAAGTGTAGGATTTAAGTGGAATGTTGATTAGGTGGTACTTATGAAAAAAAAGAAAATAATCATTATATCGATTATTGTTTGCCTTTTTCTTATTGGTATTGTTGTTTATTTAGCCTTTACCAAAAAAGATAAAAATACGATGCTTACTATATTAGATAAGCAGTGGATTGAATCACATAAAAACAATTTAATTGATATTGAAATAGAAACAGATGTCCCAATATTTAATTATAATGGACAGGGTGTTCTATTTGAATTTTTAGCCGATTTCGAAAAAAATATTGGACTTGAATTTAATAAAATTCCTAAAAAGAATAACGATGAAAAAAAATACTCTTTTAGTATTGTCGATAAGGCTTCCAAAGATGATTTAGTCGTTTATACAGATAACTATGTTATCGTATCTTTAAAGCAAAAGAAATATTCCTCATTATCTGAGATAAATAATTTAACCATAGGTGTTTTAAAAGATACTCTAGAAAATAGTGATAAATA
>CANQDH010000065.1 GCA_947591565.1 uncultured Bacilli bacterium
ACATATCTTTTATAAAATGTTTATCATAATCACTATATAAATGAATTTTATACTGAAAATCATTTTTCATCATCACTGTATCAATAATCTCAGAAACCTCATGTCTTATCATCTCATTATCATCACAAACAAAAAAGTTAATCATAATAATGACCTCCTTAGTTACTAATAGCAAACATCAATATTATTTTACCATATTTTGACATTTTTCACAAATTATCAACAAAAAAATGATTACTTTTCTAACCATTTTTTTTACTATTTCTAAAATCTTCATACTTATCTTTAATTTTCGATACTCCGTCTGTAATAAGATCCTTTACTTCACCAAAATCATCCTTCGTTTGATCTGCAAAACTACTTGCGAAATCTTTAATTTCATCATAATGGTCAAGTTTTCTATTTAAGAAATCATCAATTTTAATTGCACCATTATGAACCTTTTCTTTTAACCAGTTTAAAGCAGAACTTGTTTTATCTGATATGCTTTCCTTATAATCTGGAAACTTAGATTCAATTTTAACATCTATTTTGTTTAAAATACCAAGAACTGTTTCTTTAGCATCATTTGAAATTTCATCTAAAGTAATTCCTTTAATCTCACCATCATAGAAAAGAAAATCAACTAAGGTAATAACCTTTTCAGATATTTTATCTTTTATACCTGAATCACCCTCTAACATTTCATCAATTTCTTGTTCTTCCTCTTTATAATAGTTTATAATGATATCATCATTTGTTTCATTATCTGCATCACTATTTTCAAACGAAGAACTTTCTATTTTTGAAGAATTAATTTCGACATTAGAAGAATTATTCTCACTATTAGATGAGCTATAGTTACTTTCTTCAAAACTATCCATATTATATATATCTTTTTTATCAGAGCATCCTGTCATAATGAAACAACCCTCTAGCAAAATAATACCCGCAAATATCTTTAAAGTACCTTTTTTTAATTTCATAAACATCGCCTTCATTAGATATTATATACCTATCTTTTTAAAATTACAATCAAACACCACCTATTATACCTTTTTTTCTTAAAATGTATTTCCTTAAAAAATCAAAGGGTATAACAGTAAAAGCAAATAACATCATAATCTCAAATTCTTTAAAATTTAAGCCACTCGTTCTAAATAAATTACCACCAAAATATAAAAGAACAAGCTGAATAACAACAATAAAACCTATGACAACTAGAAAGACTTTATTTTTAAAGATGTTAGCAATTAAATTAAGTCTATGGGTTCTAGCATTAAAACTATTAAAAATACCTATAAATATGAATAGTCCAAAAAAAGCTGTCATTAAATAAATATTATTTGGATCAGTTCTAAAAAATTGACTTATAAAGGGGCATTTTAAAAACAAAATACATAAAAGAGATGAATAAATACCGGTGATAATAATTTCATTTTGCATATATTTATTAATAATGGGTTCATCTTTTTTCTTTGGAAATTCTTCCATATATTCTAAAAGAGGTGGTTCATAAGAAAAGGCTAGGCCTGCAAACGTGTCCATAACCATATTTATCCAAAGCATTTGAATAACAGTAACAGGTGTTTCAACGCCAATAAATGGTCCTATAATTGATAAACTAACAGCACATATATTAACCGTTAACTGAAATATAATAAATTTCCTAATACTTTTAAAAATTGTTCGGCCAAAAAGAATAGCTTTAGATATGGATTTAAAATTATCATCTAAAATAACAATATCCGATGCTTCCTTAGCAACCTCAGTTCCAGACCCCATAGCAAATCCAACATCAGCCTTTTTTAGAGCAGGAGCATCATTAACTCCATCACCCGTCATACCAACAACAAGTCCCATTTCTTGTGAAATTTTAACAAGTCTACTTTTATCTTGTGGTAAAGAGCGTGCAACAACTCTTAGATGAGGTAATATTTTTTTAAGTTCGTCATCTGTTTTCATCTTTAATTCATCACTTGTTAAAACAATATCGCTACTTCCCCTTATGATTCCAACTTCCTTACCAATAGATACGGCTGTTTCTTTATTATCCCCTGTAATCATAACAGTTTGAATATGGGCTTTGGAAACTAATTTGACACCATCAATAGCTTCTTTTCTTACTTCATCTTTAATAAACATCATACCAACTAAAGTTAAATCTTCTATTTTATTTTCAAAATAAGTTGTAGCAAGGGCTATAACTCTTATCCCTTTTTTAGTCATATCATGAATACGATTTAAGATTTGATCTTTTGTATTAAAAACTTTTTTAAATCCATTTTCATCATAATAACTATTACATTTTTTCATAATAATTTCTGGAGCACCTTTTATAAGGGTTATTTTTTTACCATCACTAATAGTTACTTTGGAATATTTATTTTTACTATCAAAAGGAACGACGTTTGATTCTTTTATGTTAGGATTTTTTTCATCTTTCATAAATTTTAAAAGGGCTCTATCTGTAATATTACCACCCGTTATTAAATCTTTTTCCCTATTATATATACTTCCGTTATTATATATAACAGATAGTTTAACTAAATTATATAACTTAGGATAATTAAGTAAATCATAATCACTTCTAAAAGATATGAGATTACCACTTAAAAATTCGGCAACTTCAAGTTTTCCTTTCGTTAATGTCCCTGTTTTATCTGTAAAAAGAATATTTAGACTACCAGCTGTTTCTATACCTACAAGTTTTCTTACTAAAACGTTTTCTTTAAGCATTCTTTTCATATTTGATGAAAGAACTAAGGTAATCATCATTGGTAAGCCTTCAGGTACCGCTACAACAATAATTGTAACACTAAGAGTTAGGGCGTATAATAAATGAGATGCCATCAAAGGAAAATTGGTAAGTGTACTTCCAATTAAATTTACATTAAAAGAATTTTTGATAACAATAGCTGAAAATAAATATGATATTGATACCATAACAGCGCCAATATATCCTATTTTACTTATAATGTTAGCAAGGTTTCTAAGTCTAATTTTAAGAGGACTTTCGGGTTGTTTTTCTTGTAATTCAGATGCGATTTTACCATATATAGTATCATTACCAACTTTTTGAACAAGCATTTCTCCTTCCTTAGCATAAACAACGGTTCCTCTATAAAGAATATTGTTATCAGAATCAAGTTCAGTAGGAAATTTATATTTTTCTTTGGTTTCACCATTAAGAGCTGATTCGTCAACACTGATTTCACCTTTGATAATTTTACCATCAGCAGGTATTTTATCTCCAGATGAAAGTAAGATGATATCGCCAACAACTACATCATCGATATTTATTTCATATATCTTATTATTTCTCCTAACACGGCATTTGATTTTGGATGACTCTTCTTGTAACTTTTCAAAGGCTTTTTCACTTCCATATTCTGATATCGAAGATATAAATGACGCTAAAAATATAGCAATCACAATACCTATCGTTTCATACCAATCAAAATTTTTAATAAGAAAAATAGTTTTAATAGCTAAAGCTATAAGCAATATACGTATGATAGGATCTCCTAAAGACTCTATTAAAAGTTTGACAAAACTATTTTGTTTGGAATTGGTTATTTGATTGTTACCATATTTATTACGACTTTGAACAACTTCTTTATCATTTAGTCCTGTATATGTTTTCACAAGTGACCTCCTCATCTACTAAAATATATGGAAAATATCTTTTTTTAATAATTTTTAAAGAAGACAAAAAAAGACAATTTAACAAATTTTTACTTAAAGTCTTGAACTATATAACTATTTAATGTATTATATATATAAGGAAGTGATAGGTATGAGAAATTTAGGTGCAGCAAAAAAATTATCATATTTATCACTTTTTCTATTGGACTTATTTTTTTAAATAAGTCTTTTTTTAGGAGGAGAAAATGAAATATAAAAGAATTTTGTTAAAATTAAGTGGGGAGGCCCTTGCTGGTTCGAAAGGAACAGGTATTGATTTTGAAAAAGTACTAGAATTTGCGAAAGAAATCAAAGATGTTGTCAGTAAAGAAAACATCGAAATAGGTATCGTTGTTGGTGGTGGTAACTTTTGGAGAGGAAGAAGTAACCAACAAATGGATAGATGTACATCTGACTATATAGGTATGCTTGGAACAACTATGAATGCTCTTGCGATTGGCGATGCCTTTAAACAAGTTGGACAAGATGTTCGTATTCAAACAAGTGTCGAAATGCGTCAAATTGCCGAATTTTATATCAAAGATAGGGCTGTTAGACATTTAGAAAAAGGAAGAGTTGTTGTCTTTGGATGTGGCACAGGTTCACCTTTCTTTAGTACTGATACAGCAGCAGCCTTAAGAGCAAATGAAATAAATGCTGATGCTTTACTAAAAGCAACCAATGTTGATGGTATATATGATAAAGATCCTAAGAAATATGATGATGCTAAGAAAATTACTCATACAACTTATTTAAATGTTTTAAATCAAAAATTAAACGTTATGGATACAACAGCCATATCTCTTTGTATGGATAATAATTTACCAATTATTGTCTTTGATATCAATAAAAAAGGTAATTTAGACAAAATTGTTAATGGTGAAGAAATAGGTACAACCGTTACTAATTAAAAAAAATTTTGAACTTTTGATAGTTTTTAAAAGTATTGCATAAAAAAACAAGAATAGTTCACTATGATTTAGAATTGTCTCTAAAACCTATATACTATTTCTTGTAATTTTTTTATTTCCTGTTCCACTCTCATTTTTTGAGAGTGGAACATATTTTATTTGTCATGCTACATTCTTATTTTTATATTATACTTCATATAATTCTCAACTCAAATATTCGGTGAAATTACAACATGGAATGAGCCATTGCCATGGCTATTGCCATAGTAGCCACCAAAGTAGAATATGCCCCCATTAGCATCAACATTGTATTCACCACCACGATAAAACCAAGGGTAACTAGAATTGACAAAGGAAGCGTTATCACCGTACCATCCTGCAGTTTCACCTAATGCATGGCCTTTACATTCTTCATCTTTACATGAATCAGTATTATCTATTATATATATATCACAATATTTTACATTATTAGGAATAGTAAACCATGATTCATCAAGGCCTGAATTAGATGCTATGCCACTATAGTTACCCATTACTCTATCATTTGCTCCTCCACTCATATCATATATTCCATATATTGTTCCTGTTGTACTTGCTCCTGTGCCATTTAATTCTACATCATATGTATATTGTGTAGATATTGCTTCATCTTGGCTAGGTGTACCATTACTACTTCCTGTTATGAATAAACTTGATTTATTTTGATATATTTCTTTATTTGCTCCTTCATAATCAGGATTTCCATATTTACCGTACTTTGATTGAGATAGATACGCTACTGCTCCCCATTCGCTATTTTTCATCATATGACTATCCGCGTCTATTATATAATCATTGAATTTTTTTGCAGTTTCAAGCTGATTAACTATATATTGATATCTTAATGATGATACATTTGGTAGTATATATGGATCTTGATTAGTGTTATCACAATTATCAACACTTGGTGTTTCATAACAAGCGTTATTCTTATCTGTGCTTATTTCAAACTTTCCTACCCATATACCTGTTAGTTCATCTTCACCAAAAGTAAATGCAGGATGTATTGTATAACCTTCTGTTGCGTTTGTACCTTTTCCACTTATAAAGTTTACCTCTATTTCTTCTTCTTTAGCCCCTATTTTATATTCATA
>CANQDH010000066.1 GCA_947591565.1 uncultured Bacilli bacterium
CCCCCCCCCTTTACTGTTTGTAAACATAAATTACATCTCCTTTACTTTTCTATTCTATAAATTATTCTATCACAATTATTTTCTTATATCAATTATTTAATAATATTTAACAAAAAAAATTAGATAAAAATCTAATTTTCTAAGCTTTTAATTCCAATAATTTTGATTTTAATTGTTCTTCTATTTTATTTAATTCAAGTTCAGCCTCAGCACGTTTTTGAGAACCTTCAGAATGAATTTTAATAATAGAATCAATAGTTTCAATTAAATCTTGATTAGTCTTTTTAACTGTTTCTAAATCAACTATAGCACGTTCTGATTCTTTAGCAATTTTAATAGATCCTTGTTTTAATATTTCACTATTTTTCTTAAGCATTTCATTAGTTAAATTAGTAACTTTTTCTTGTGCATCTAAAGCCCTATTAGCATTTGCAAGTCCTAAAGCAATAATCATCTGATTTTTCCAAAGAGGAATCGTATTTAAAATAGATGACTGAATTTTATCAACAAGTTCAGCATCATTATTTTGAATTAATCTAATTTGTGGTGCCATTTGAATAGATATAATTCTTGTTGTTTTTAAATCATGTAATTTCTTTTCAAAACGATTTGCAATATTAATCATATCATTATATGCTTGAACATCATTTTGTTCACCTGTTTCTTTAGCCTTATTTTGTAAAGAAGGTAAAACTTCATTTCTTATTTGCTCTAATTTTTTATTACCAGCAATAATATATAGTGATAACTCTTTAAAATATTCAATATTTTTTTCATACATTTCATCAAAGATAGCGATATCTTTCATCATCTGTAATTTATGACCTTCAAGTTCTTTTTCAATTTTGTTAATATTTGTTTCAACTTTACTAAATCTCGATAATAACCTATTTATTTGCTTCTTTATAGAATTAAATAGACTAGGTTTCATATTGACATCTATGCCACCATCAAATGATTTAATTTCACTAGCTAAATCAGATAAAAGATTACCTACTGTTCCAAGTTGTTTTGTTCTAACATTTCCTAACACTTCGTCAGAAAATTTAGATATTTTTGTTTGAGCAGGAGCACCATAACTAATAATAACATTCGTATCTTTTTCATCTATCTTTTGAACAAAGTCATCAATAGCGTCTTGTTCAGCCTTTGTTAATTTATTATAATCTAAAGACTGTTCTACTTGTTCCTCTGAAACTTGTAATTTCCCCTCGATATTATTTTTGATTGCATCTAAATTTTCATTTACTTTAATTTCTAACTTATTTTCCATCTTTTCCTCCTAATTTTTTAAATAATCAATCATTTGATTATAGTAATTCATTTTTAAACTTGATACAGTTGAATCAATACTTTGAGGTATACCTGCAACAGGTACATCAGATACATTGTAATTACCACCTGTAATACCCGTTCTAAATCCATATTTAGACCAAGCTAATTTTTGAACTTTACTATCTTCAAAGACATCGTAATATATATTTCCACTATCTGATAAAGTCGCAATACAATGTGAATTCCAAATAGTAGGTGTCGGATATAAAATTCTTATTCTATCCTTTAATTTAGCGTATTCTTCTGGTGATGCATTAGCAAAATCGATAATACTTTTTTCATAATCAACAATCATAGGTTTAGCCCCCATTCCTGTTTTAAGATATAACTGAAACAAATCAGCAGGCGTATTATTCATATAACCAGATTTTTTATAAAATTCTTTTAATTTGGGAAGAATTTCATCAATATTTTCATCCGTAAGTGTACCACCAGCCATAATAGATGCGACAAGTCCATAATAGGTTGCACCAGGGCTTGATGTTACAGGATCTGTTGAATCGATATTGATTTTACCATATAGTGTCTCTAGTCCAATATCTTTCCAGCTCTTACCTTCTAAAATATAATTTAAAAGTTTTTCCATATCTGTAATATAATAAACACCATTCTTTTCCGTAACAATGTTTTCTTTAATTAAAGCATCCGTTACTTCATCCCAGCTATAGATAACAACAGGCGTATTAAGCGTTAAACTACCTTTTTGAACAGTATATCGGTCAGCCTCTTCACCAGTTGCTGGCGTCTTATAATAATCATAAAATCTTTGATCCGAGAAGAAAATAAAATCATATTTATTACCGTTTTCTCTTACAACATCTTTAACAACTAACTGACCATTACTCCAGCTATCATTAACAACATTGATTTTATATTTTTTAAGTATCTTTAAAAATTCTTCATCTTCAAGTAAATTTTCTTTACCACCACCAACAGCACCATATATCGTTGTTACTTTCGTGCTTTTTTTAAAAATATTACTAACACCAACTAATCCAAGTATAACGGCAAGTAAAACAAGAATTCCAAGTGCTAATCCTTTGGTATTTTTCATTTATCACCACCATCTTTCTTATAATCAATATGGTTTCCTAAAAGGCCATCTGATTTTAACATTGTTTCAAAAACTTTAATCTCTGCACTCGTATCAATAACTTCATCATTATATAAATTATTAAGCTGATTTTCAAAAGCAATTTCAATATTAATGATTAATCCTCTAATTCGGTCAAGTAATTCTAAAGCGGCATCACTAGTTAAATTTTGATTTTCCATTTCATCAAATCGCTCTAATATTTTAATTGTAATAGGTAAATAATAATTCATAAATTTACTTGCAGATGCGATTTTTTGAGGATTTTTAATAAGAACTTTAAATATTTTATCAGTTATTTTCGTTATATTAGAAACATTTTTACTTATTTTTGAATCAGATATTTGATTTACCATGTTTTTTAAAGTTTTTAAATCGTCAAGACTTTCAGCTAAATCTTTTCGATATTCACTATCATTAGCAATTCCTAAATCATCTAAATTATACTTATCTTTAAATAGGAAAATACATGATACAAAAGAAATAAGCGTTATAATAACTGATACACCAATATCTAAATTTAAAAGGCAATATGAGGTTGCAAAAAACAAACCACCAATAATACCCGATAATATATACCTCTTCATATTAATTATACCCTCTTACTTCTTTGAAGGCTTCTAGTAAATTAAGTTTGCCATCAAAAACCTTTCCACCAGTTAACTCGCTTATTTCAAGTAATTGATAATCACTAGCATCTCCAAATAAAATACCATATACCGGAATGTCTTTATTTAGTCTTTGATACTGATATTTAAAATCAGCAAATGTACCAATATTACCTTGACCATCAGTCATTAAGATAATAGATAAATTATAATCATCACTGTTTTCATCTTTTAAGGTATCGATAGCTTTATTAAGGGCTCCATAGAGATTAGTTGAGCCATTAGGTTCAATATTTTTGATAATATATAATAAATCATCAACCTTTGTTCCATCATCAGTTGTATAAGGTGAAAGAACATTAGTACCAAATGGAATAATACTTATTTTATCTTTATAAGAAAACTGTAACATATTAATTGATGCCGTATCGTAATTTAAAATATATTCCATAGCATCTATAAGTTCAATATTACCTTCACCATACATACTTCCAGAATAGTCTAAACAAAAGACAATATGTGTTGGTTTTCGAAATTCCGTTTGATATAAAACAAGAGCATCTTTAATAACCGCTATACTAGGATATTTAATTGGCATAAGATATTTATTTGTATCAATACCCCAATCTTTATTAAAAGTCTCAGGATCAGCATCTTTATTTATACCGCCATACCAAACACGTCTTCCTGTTTTTAATAAAGCTTTTTGACCTTCATCACTTAAAATATATTTTTGAAAGGCATTAAATATTTCTCTTTTATTATTACCATTATTTAGATAAGCAAGAGGTGAATCAGATATCGTAACACCATCTACAGGATATATTAAATAATATGTTTCTTTTCCCTTTGCTTCTAGTTCTTTATTTAAATTGATAAGTGATGACTCATATGATACAACAGCATTGTAATTACCATTGTTAAGTAATTCACCTAAAAATTCTTCACTACCAGATGTTCTTTCGACACCTGATAAAAAACTTGTTATATCGTTTTTTAAAGTTTCGTTTGTCAAATAGTCTTTAGTTAGAACTTCAGGATTTCCAGCAAGAGTTGTTAAGAAACCTAAATAAGCAGATGCCCCAGTATTAGTTCTTATTGGTGAACTCATGATAAAATTTAATTCTTTCGTTTTTATTTTTTCAAGTATATCTTTCGTGTATACTTCTCCATTTGTAAAACCTAAGGTGTCAGCTAAACTTTTCTTGATACCAAAGACAATCGGATTAATTGATGTCGACTTTGAGTCAACAACCATAGATGAATTTTCAAGCATATATAACCATATGGAATTTGATGACCAAATGGCATCATAAGATTCAGGATTTTGATTTAACTTATCCATCATATCAAGGGTTCCAGCATATTCAATTTCAACATCTAAATCTTTTTCTTTAAAATAATCTCTAATAATAGAATCTAAATCCTTATTTTCATTACTCACTAATAAGCGAAAAGTGTTCTTATCACTAGTAAAATCTAGATGAAATATATCACCAATATTAAATATGGCATTTACCTGAGCAATAAAACATATGACAAATATCAATAAAATTATAAAAATACTAGGCGAACTTTTTTTAGTCATTTTATCATTCCTTACTATTCAAATTATACTATAATAAATTTTATTTTTCAACAAAAGAAAAAAAGAATTATAAAATTCTTTAATCTAAATTAAGCATATATTTAAATCTTGCTACAATAGCATCTTTTCCTTCAAATGACTTATAAACGGATTTGGCACTAACTCTAATTAAAGTAGTTCCTTTTACTTTTATAGCACTTACATCTGTTCCAGCTAAATAACTTTCATCAGCAATATATGATTTATTAAAGTCCTTACTTAAATCAACTTTATAAACTTTTAAAGGTTCTTCACTTGCTTTATAACTACTAATAAAGTCATTATAAATACTTAAGTATGGATCTTCAGGATCATAAACTAATACGTAATAATCTTCTTCATTTTGATTTAAAAGACTTCCCATGATGATTTCTTCATATTGAATAACAGATTCTGTAACACCTGGGTTTGTTTCTTCTTTATCTTCCTTTTTATTTTTAACAACAACTTCGGTTATAAAATAGAAAGCAAGCATAACAGCGCATACAGCACCAATTATAATAAGTAATTTTCTAATTTCAGAACCACCAAAATCACTACTTTCTAAGGCTTGTGTTTTTTGAGGTTTTATGTTTGCATTTTTAACTTCAGGTTGCTGTTTTTCACTACTTTTTATTGTTTCAACTTTTGCGACTTTTTCTTCTTTAATTTCTTTTGTAGCTTGTACTTCTACTTGTTTAGTATTTTTTTTGTTTTCTTTAACTGTAGTTTTTGAATTATTCTTAGATTGTTGTTTTTTTGACGTTTGTTTTTTAGAGTTATTATTTGTAACTTTTTTTACATTTTGTGTTTTTTTAGAAGAAGTTGTTTTTGTATTTTTGTTATTTGCTGATGA
>CANQDH010000067.1 GCA_947591565.1 uncultured Bacilli bacterium
ATTTTCGATTTCTTGTTGTTTTTTTGTGTTTGTATTTTTTGGTATATTGTTTTCTACTTTTTTATTTTCCTCATTATCACTTGATTCACCAAAATAAATAATTTCTTGATTATCATTATTATTATTGTTAGAATTTTCTAAATTATCTATATTATTTTCATCAATATTTAAATTATTTTCACTATTGAAGTTATTATCCATTTTTTCTTCTTTGTTTATATTAGTATTTTCAGAAGTAACATCTAAATCATCAAATTCATCAAATATTTCTCTTTCATCATTATTCATGAAGTTCACCTATCCTATCTTATAACATTATAGCAAATAATTTACGCAAAATAAACAATTTTTTAAAAAATAGAGAACAAAAAGTCTCTATTATGTAGCAAAACTATGCTTAATATTAATCATTTCACCTTTTTTTATTATTTGACTAGCACTATCATTATATATGATTTTACTAAATTCAATAATTTTTCCCATATCTATATGAGAAATATTTTTGCTTATTTGCATATAAATTTTTCCTTTATATTTATATAATTTTACTTTTTCTATTAACTTTTCATCTAAGTTAAAAAAATCATCTATTTCATATAAAAATTGAACATTATTTTCAAAAGTAATATTCATATCTACTTGCCCATCAAAATAATCGATATAGTCGATGTCTTCTTTTTGTAATTCTAAAACAAGACCATAGTTATTATCTTTAAAAACGGTTATATTATAAAAACCATTTATATTTATATCATAGTAATCTTTTAAGCGGCTAAATAGGTCTTTAAGCATATCCTGCAAAGCTTCTTTCGTATTTGATTCAAATTTATATCGAATATTACTTAAATAAATAATCATATTTAAATCATCTATGACCTCAATATGCATTTTATCACCTATGATAGTTTATGACTTATATATATAAATGTGAAAAAAGAATGATTCTACATCATTCTTGAAATTTTTTCTTGAATTTCTAATTTACCATCTTTCGTAATATTAGAAAACATAACAAAGTCATCACCAACTACAAGATCAATATGTTCTAAAATAGAATTTCTTTGTTTTTGTTGTAAAGTAATACCTATTTTATCCGTTTTTGTTGCCACAATAGTGACAGGTATTTTATAATGTTTTAAAAAATTATACATCATTAAATCTTCATCTGTTGGATCATGTCGAAAATCTATTAGCATAAAAACTTGTTTTAAATTAGATCTATTTATTAAATAATCTTCCATCATTAGACCAAATTTTTTTCTTTTTTGTTTTCCTAAATTAGCAAATCCATATCCTGGTGCATCAACCAAATAAAAAGCATCATTAACTAAATAAAAATTAATAGTCTGTGTTTTACCAGGATTAGCTGATGTTCTTGCATAATTTTTTCTTCCAATAATCGTATTTATAAAACTACTTTTTCCTACATTAGATCTACCAACAAGTAAAAATTCTGGTTTTTCATCTGTTGGATATTGACTTCTTCTTACCGCACTTATAACAAGTTTAACACTATTTATTTTCATATTCCCACCAAAAAAATTATATCATTTATGCTTATTATTGTCAAAAAAAACTAACAATAAATGTTAGTCTTCAATTTTATTATATTCATCTATAATAGCTTTTTCAAAAGCACTTCTTGTTTCTTGATTAATTGGATGAACAACATCACGATAAGTTCCATTTGGTAATTTACGACTTGGCATAGCAATAAATAATTTATCGCTTCCATCTTCGTTCTTTCCTAAAATAACTTTGATGTCATGAATAGCAATACTATCTTCTAAAACAACAGAAGCAACTGCTTTCATTTTAGAATCTTCATTCTCCATTTTTCTAACATTTACAGATGTAATTTTCAAGTAAATCTCTCCCTTCAGAATGTATCCAACTACACAATCTAATTGTATAATAAATATTTTTAAAAAGCAAGTAGTTTTGTTAAAATTTACTAATAATCAATTTTAACCATTTTTGTTATGACATCTGTATAAGAAAACGATTTTATTTCTGGATTATTTTTGTTATTAAGTTGTACTAAAAAAATATTTTTATATAATTCTTTTATTGTAACATTGTATTTCTCATACTTATTTCTACCTAAATTACACTTAATGGTAACTTTTTCGCCAATATGTTCTTTTAAATCGTTTTTTATTTGACTAATTGTCATTCATAACCCCCTATCTCGGATATCCAACATACATAGTTCCTTTTGTGATTATGCCTCCAATACCATCTTTACCATATTTAGTTGTATCTAGTATACCTTTTAAATCAATGTCTTTCGTTATTTCTGATAAACTTACTCTTGCAGCTACAATAGCTGGATCAAGAGCATGTATATTAATTCTTTTAGGACTTGATGCAAAGTTAGCGCCTGCTCTAATTAATTCTTCATAATCAGATTGACAGGCACCAGCAATTATAATTAGTTTTTCATGACTTTTTTCATATTTTCTTGCTTCTTTTATCGAATTTGCAAAATTCTCACTATTTTTATAGGCCTTAATATCTTTCATATTGCCATTTTTTTTATAACATGCATCATGACCTGTTATGACAACAATATTAGGATTATATTCTTCTAGTAAATCTCTAATTCGGCTTGGAACAACATTTTCTTTTTCACAAACACCAATAGCCCATATATTCATATCTTCATAGTATTTTAAGCATCTTGTTAAATAACCTTGATCAGAATCTACATGTAAGATTTTACCAGGTAAATAAAAATAATCATTTCTATCTAAAACAACTTCTGGTTTAATTCTTTCTAAAAAAGTTTCTTCTTCAGTATCTTCTTTTTTTTCATCATAATGGTTTAAATCTTCTTTAGGACTATCAGCTAGCAAACGAACATTTTGTCCTTTTAAATAAACAATATTTTCTTCGATATTGATGATTTGAAATACAATATCATCATGATATGATTTTCTAGTAACTAAATCGCCTATTTCAAATTCCATAATCTTCACCAATAAATTATATTCAAAATAAAGAAAAGACATGCGTAATTTAGATAAATAACAAAGTAGGATATTTAAAAGGTGCGTTATAATTATTATTTTTGAATATATTACAGCCTTTTTTAAAGAAAAAGACCATTGATTTATTAATCAACAGTCTATACATCTTTTTTATTCAGCTATTTCATAATCCTTATTAGCCTTAACCCATTCTTTTACTCTGTCATAAAATTCCTTAATGGCATCGACATTTCCTAACATAACTTCTGGACTATCAATATGTGTGTTTCCAATTTCTGAAATAGTAACATTAATTCGATTATTATTATTTTCTTTTATCTTAAGGCCATCTACTTTAATACTTGAAATATATGAATTGTCAAGAGTTACATTTAATGAAATTTCTTCCTGATTTGAATTTATTTCTGTTTCTGTTAAGTTTTCAGTTAAGTTTAAAGAATATTGTTCATCTAATAAGTCTATTAAATCAGAACTCTTCATCGTAATTGTATATGTATTTGCATCTTTATCGATGTTGACAATTTTACCAGCGTTTTTATAAACAATATTTCGTAATAAAGATAATTCATTTACTCCCATACTAGCTTCTACACTATTTTCATATATCCAACCATTTATTTCAGGTCTATTATCTAAATTTTCACCTTTACGAACAACCAAATTTACATTGCTATCATTACCATAAATATTTTTAAGGCTGAAAATATATTTATTAGTAGAATCAACAGTAGCATATTTTAAACCATTTTCTCTATCAATTTGTTCAGTAAATTTTTCTTGTTTACCATAAATGTTATTATCTTTTGAAACTGTTAAATTGCTGGCCTTATTAGTCTTAGTTATAGCCTCATTAAGTAAATAGGCATAATATTCTTTACTATCTTCATCACCAATATATAGATAAGTATAATCTACTTTAAGTTCATAAGAATCAAACTTTTCACCATCACCATCTAAATCAACAATGATTATAAAGGTTTTATCACCATCAGTAGGAATATCACATTCAATATTTAAACTATTACCACTAAAAGCATTTGCATCATAAGATTGAACACTACCTGCATGTTTAACTTTTACAACACCGGTTGCTCCTGCTACAGGATTTTCTTTTGTAACCAATTGATAAGAAATTTTACTATTTTTATTTAAAAAACCATTTATTACTTCTATGCCATCAGCATTTCTTTTAGAAGAAAGAAGTTCCGTACTTAAATCAATACTAGTTGGTGTAGAAACATCCTTAAGCGTAATTTTTGAAAAATCAATTACATATTCTGTAGGTAAATATTGATTTTGAAGCTTTCCATCCCAGTCATATGTAATCACTAGTTCACAATTTTTAGCATTACTTTTACAAGTCTCAAACCCTTCTTCCGTAAATCTCGCTATAATGGTTGCCTTTTCGTTATTTTTAATTATTTTAACATTTTCAGCACTTCCATTTATCATAGCTGTTACTGTACTATTTTCAAGACTTTCATTATTTTTAGTTTTTAAATCTATAGCAAAATAATAACCATCTTTAGATTTTGTAAAAGCATCAACGTTATATTGTTTATATAACTTCTTTTCTAAAGTTACACTATTTCCTTCTTGCGTCAAAATAACATTTTCATTTTTATTTGTTTCATATCCATAAATAGAACTTTGATTTAAAGAAAGTTTTGCTTCAGAATTTTCTTGGAAATCACCAACAAAAGTTAAAGTATATTTTTCTTCTCTATAACTTTCACCATCACCATCTCTATCAATAATAGCTGTTGTAACTTGGTTATCAGCATAATTTTTTCTTACTAAAGAAGCTAAAATAAGATAATTTTCACCATCTTGCGCTATGATTTCGCTTTTACCATCTTCAAATTCTACTTTTGTTGATGCATTTGCACCATCAATATGTAAAACATAAGGATAGTAGTATTCAGTTTCAACATTTCCAACTTTTCGAAGACTATTTTTTGGCATTATACCACTAACATCTAGAGAACCATTTATACGATGATAATCTGGTAATTTAATACCATCAATAGCTGTTCTAAATATGCTAGAAATATCAAAATCATTAGAAATAGTATATTTTGTATCAGCAACTACATATGTACCATTAATGAAAGTAAACTCTCTTTTCTTATTTTTATCATCCATAACATCGTCTAATCTTTCACTACCTATTAAACTTTCACCAGATACCCATTTACCATTTACATTTTTAATTTTATAAATGTGCAACTTATCATATTTTTCTTTTAAAGTTAATTTTTCACTACCAAAATCGATAGTACTACTTGCAACCATAACATCTTCAAGTGTAATATCACCAACAAAAACATATTCTCCCACGATATATGCGTAATTGGCATATTCATCAATTTTGTCAATTTCAGCACCTAATTCTTGCATATTCAATTGATGAGCCTTAGCTGTCGTTCCACATAAGAACAA
>CANQDH010000068.1 GCA_947591565.1 uncultured Bacilli bacterium
TCTCAATAGATGAACAAATATGTGAACTTAAAGAATTATCTAGAAATGAAAGATTTTCTAAAAATTTTGAAGAAAAGCCTGTAACGGAAGAAAAGAAAAAATATATACCTCCTATGTCGCATCCTTTTAAAGCTGCTTCATTTAAAAAATATCAAGAAAAGCAATCACTAAGAGTTCATATTGGATATGGTAAATATTGTTACAATTAATATAATAAAATTAGACTTTCTAATTGTCTAGTCACAAGACATTACTGAAATGAAATATTGTCAATGGTCGCGTAGCGATACATTTACCATTGACAATATTGAATGAAGTAATAATATAGCGACTAGCAAGTAGAAAGTAAAAAAACGGGTTAAATTTCCCGTTAATGTTTAGTTTTTTTTGAGACATTTTCAAAAACTATTGACATATTATTTACTAAATGATAACTAATTAAGTAAGTAAATACTAAAATTTAAATAAAAAGCTATAAATAACCATAGTAAATAAGGTATTTGTAATAAACCGGCTATTTTTTTGACACTAATAAAATCTAAAATCATAATCATAACTAAAATAATAAGTAAGATAATCCATATCCATCCTAGTAAAAAGTTTTTAAAACCAAAGAAAATAAGTGTCCATAAGGAATTAACGATAAGCTGAAGAAGATAAATTTTTGTATGTTTATCATCACGATCATTTTCCGTTACGATATAGTAAGATATACCCATTAAAATATATAAAATCGTCCAAACAATCGGAAAGACAATGCCACTAGGAGCAAACTTTGGTTTAACAATTTCGGTATAGATATTAGTGCTAGTAAAAAAACTAAAAAAGGAGCCAATCAAAATTGTCAAAAGAATAATCGATATTAATTTTTTATAATTAATTTTCACTTTTCATCACCTAATAAAGTATATGATTAAAAAAAAAGGCTATTCGCCTCTTTTACTTTTTTCAAAAGTCCAGTTTACTATTTCGTCCATATCTACACCATGTTCTTTTATATATTCTTTATGTTCAATAAGTTTTTCTTTGCACCATTCTCTTAAACTAGATGCTTTATTACCTAAAGATGGTAAATTATTTAAGGCTGATAATACTAAATTATATCTATCAATTTTATTTTGAACACGCATATCAAATGGTGTCGTAATGGTTCCTTCTTCTTGATAACCAGCAACGTGTAAATTAGTATTATGTCTATTATACACTAATTGATGGACTAAAGATGGATAGCCATGGAAAGCAAAGATAATAGGTTTATCTGTAGTAAATAATCCATCATATTCATCATCAGTTAAACCATGTGGATGTTTGTTATTTGACTCTAACTTCATTAAATCAACAACATTGACAACTCTCACCCTTAGTGTAGGAAAATGATTAACAAGAATATTCGTTGCTGCAAGGGTTTCAAGGGTTGGGGTATCACCACAACAAGCCATAACAATATCGGGTTCTACGCCTTCATCATTACTAGCCCATTTCCAAATACCTATACCCTTCGTACAGTGAATAATAGCTTCATCCATCGAAAGCCATTGTTCCTTAGGATGTTTGCTTGCAACAATAACATTTATATAATTTTTGGTATTTAAGCAGTGGGCCATACAAGATAATAAGCAATTAGCATCAGGTGGTAAATACATTCTAACAATATCGGCTTTTTTAGTTGCTAAATGGTTTAAGAAACCGGGATCTTGATGGGTGTATCCATTATGATCTTGTTGCCATATATGTGATGTTAAAATATAATTTAAAGATGCAATAGGTAAGCGCCAAGATAATTCTTTCGTTACTTTCAACCATTTAGCGTGCTGACTTGCCATTGAATCAAGGATTCTAACAAAGGCTTCATAACTATGTATAAATCCATGTCTACCTGTTAATAAATAACCTTCAAGCCATCCTTCACAAACATGCTCAGATAAAAAACTATCCATAACTCTACCATCATTACTTAAAAATTCATCATTAGGATATTTAGATGCCATAAACTGTCTATTGGTTACTTCAAAAATAGGTGATAAACGATTAGATAAGGCTTCATCTGGGCCAAAAATACGGAAATTTCGTTTATCATTATTTAACTTAATAACGTCTTTTAAATATTTTCCAAGAACCGTCATATCTTGTTCTTTTATTTTTCCTTTTATTTTAACATTGACAGCATAATCTTTAAAATCAGGTAAAATAAGTTCTTTTAAAAGTTTACCTCCATTAGCATGTGGATTAGATCCCATGCGTCTATCACCTTTAGGACATAATTCTTTAAGTTCAGGAATTAAAGCACCTTTTTTATCAAAGAGTTCTTCAGGATGATAACTTTTTAACCATTCTTCAAGTAAAGCTACGTTACCTTTATGTGTATCATCATCAATAACAAGAGGAACTTGATGGGCTCTAAATGTGCCCTCTATTTGTTTTCCATCTACTATTTTAGGACCTGTCCATCCTTTTGGTGTTTTTAAAATAATCATTGGCCATATCGTTCGAGAAGTCATATTTTCCATACGGGCTTTTTCTTGAATTTTTTTGATTTTTTGGATGCAATAATCTAAAGCATCGGCCATTTTTTGATGCATACTTAAGGTATCTTGACCTGAAACCATGATGGCTTCATAACCATATCCATACATTAATGAAATTAATTCTTTATCACTTATTCTAGATAAAATAGTTGGATTAGATATTTTATAACCATTTAAGTGCAAAATAGGTAAAACGGCTCCATCAGTCTTAGGATTTAAAAATTTATTTGAATGCCAGCTTGTTGCAAGAGGTCCTGTTTCGGCTTCTCCATCACCAACGACACAAGCAGCAATTAAATCAGGATTATCTAAAACGGCTCCAAAAGCATGGGCTAAACTATACCCAAGTTCTCCGCCTTCGTTAATGGATCCTGGTGTTTCTGGTGCTACATGAGATGATATTCCGCCTGGAAAACTAAATTGTTTAAATAGTTTCTTTAAACCTTCTTCATCTTCGGTTATATTAGGATATACTTCACTATATGTTCCCTCAAGATAAACATTCGATACAATAGCATTTCCACCATGACCTGGTCCAGATATATATATCATATCTAAATCATATTTTTTGATTACTCTATTTAAATGCGTATATATAAAATTTTGCCCAGGTACCGTTCCCCAATGTCCCACAATTTTTTTCTTAATGTCTTTAAGTTCAAGTGGTCTTCTAAGAAGCGGATTATCTAGTAGATATAATTGACCTGCTGATAAATAATTACAGGCTCTAAAATACGCATCAATTTTTTGCATTTCTTCTTTTTCGTTCATATATGTACCCCTATTCTTTTACTATAAATAGTATATAATAAAAAAGTTATTTTAGCAATAACCTTTTTTCTTTTACATTATGTATGATTAATTTTTTAAATCTTTTAACTTTATTTTTTTATATCAACTTGTTTTAATTGTTCCTAAAATATATTTAACATTTATAAACTATAAATTATTAAAAGAAAAAGACCCTAACTAAGGTCAATTATTTTTTTAATTGTTTTTGAAATGTTTTTACTATTTTATCCTCTATTTTTTGTCTTTCTTTTAATTCTTTTTCTAAACGGTCATTAGTTTCTATTATTTCTACATCTGTTAAATAGGCTCCTAACTCTTTGGCCCTTTCTGCATCAACAAAAGTCATTTTTGCTTCTTTACTTCCTGTAAAATTTGTATTTTCAACATTTGCACCACCTAATGAACCATTGATTTTGGCATCCGTTAATTTAGTTCCACGTAAACTTTTACCAGATATTGTTTGGGGATTGATTTTTGCTCCTCTGCTTCCTGTAAAATCTGTATATTCAACATTTACACCACCAAATGTTCCATTTATTTCGACATCTGTTAATTTGGTTCTACTTAAATCTTTCCTACATATTTTTTGAGGATTTATTACTGCTCCTCTGCTTCCTGTAAAATCTGCTTCTACAACCAAAACACCATCGAATGAGCCTTTTATTTCAGTGTCTGCTAATTTAGTTCCATTCAAATCTTTTTCATATATTGTTTGAGGATTTATTACTGCTCCTTTACTTCCTGTAAAATCGGCTCCTACAACATCAACACCATCAAATGTTCCATCTATTTCGACATCTGTCAATTTGGTTTTATATAAACTTTTGCAAGCTATTGTTTGTGGATTGATTACTGCTCCTCTGCTTCCTGTAAAATCGGCTCCTGCAATATTAACACTATCGAATGTACCTACTATTTTTACATCTGTTAATTTGGTGTACCATAAACTTTTATTACCAGCTATTTTTTGGGGATTGATTTCCGCTCCAATACTTCCTGTAAAATCTATATTTCTTATATCTATACCATCAAATGACACATTACTTAAATCTAATAATTTCCATAAATCATCTGGTATAGCAATTTTCCCCTTTTCAAAAAGTATATCATGTAATAGTTTTTTATTTATGTTTAGATATATATGTTCTTTTCCTTCTCCTTCTTTATATTCTTTTAATTCTTTAATTAATGTTTCTCTTAATACTTTAATATTTTCCTTTTTCATGACACTTTTCCTCCACCATTTTGAATTAATATACCACTTAAGCATTTATTCTGTCAATAAAATTCTATATTATATAATAAATAAAATTTCATCTAGGATTTTACGTTTTCGTTAAAATAAGTAACAATTTGTTCTAAATGCATACCTCTAGATCCTTTTATTAAAATAACATTATTTTCTATATTTATCTTTTTTAGATAATTAAGAGCATCTTCATTATTTTTAAAATACATACTTTTTTTATTTTTTTTGTGTGCATAGTACATATATTTACCTATAAACATTAAATGTTCAAACCTAGCCTTACGTAATTTTTTACCTATTTTTAAATGTATTTTTTTCGAAAATTTACCTAATTCTAAAATATCACCTAAAATGATAGTTTTTTCCTTTGGTATTTGCTTTAAATAACTAATTAAAGAAACAACAGCTTCATAATTAGAATTATAACAATCATCAATAAGAACATTATTATTAATTTTTTGAATATTAAGTCGATTATTAAGGGGCTTATAATTTTTAATCGCATCAATCATATCTTCAAATGGTATACCATAAATAAGACCTACTTTTATCGCAAGTTCACAATTTTTAACTAAATGCGCGCCAGGCATATTTAAAGTAAAATCATACTCTTTATGATTATAAAAATAAGTAAAATTAGTATGATCAAAGTGCACTTCAATTTTTTTTAAAACATCACTTTGACATTTCATGACTTTTACTTTATCACTTTTTATTTTCTTTAAATACTTATCATCACCATTTACAACGAAATATCCACCATCCATACCATCGATGATTTCCATTTTGGCTTTCCAAATTTGCTTTTTAGAACCAAGATTGCCAATATGTGATGAACCAATATT
>CANQDH010000069.1 GCA_947591565.1 uncultured Bacilli bacterium
AAATTCCTAATATATAAAAAAACTACTATTAGTAGTTTAGGCAGCAACAGCCAAAAATCTTGGATATAATGCAACAACTTCAATGATAACAGCCGTTACTAAAATAAGTGCAAGTATTATCATTCCAATACATTTTTGCTTATAACTCATTAACTCACATCCCTTTTCACTATAAATACTTTAACACAATGATAATAAAATTGCAAATCATAAATGAATAACTGTGTAAACCTTTTTGTCTAATTAATATTCATAAAGAAGTTGTTTAAGTAATTGTTCTAATTTTTGACATTTTTCGGTATCCATATCATCTATGTTTTCTAATTTATAAGGCATATTTAAACTTTTGTATTTGGAAATAGCCATTTTATGATAAGGTAAAAGTTCTACTTTTTCAATATTTTTAAGAGGCTTAATAAACTCACTTAAAGATTTAATATACTCTTCATTATCATTAATATGAGGTACAATAACTTGCCTTATCCACATTTTTTTATTTAATTTCTGGCAAACATTTAAAAATTTTAAAGATTCATCAGGTTTTCTTCCTGTCATAAATTCATAATCTTTAGCATCGACAGCCTTGATATCAAAAATGACTAAATCAACTAAATTTAAAATTTCTTCGTAATTGCCACATCCAACCCCAGCTGTATCTAAGGCAATATGAATATTTTCTTTTTTTAAAAGTTTACACGTTTCAATTAAAAATTTACTTTGTAATAAGGGTTCACCTCCTGAAAAGGTAACACCACCATTATTTCTTTTAAAATAAGGCTTATTACGAATAATCTTTTGCACAAGTTCTTCTTTCGTATAATTATCTATTCCTTTATTAAACATTTCAGGATTATGACAGAAAAGGCATCGTAATTGACAACCACCTAAAAAGACAACTGTTCTAATACCTGGGCCATCAACAAGGCCAAAGGTTTCAATAGAAGCAACGTTACCCATTACATTTTCTCATGGAAAGTTCGCGATATAACTTCCATTTGTTGCTTTCTAGTTAGACGATTAAATCTAACAGAGTATCCTGATACACGTATCGTTAAAAGTGGATATTTTTCAGGATGTTCCATAGCATCTTCTAACATACTTCTATTTAAAACATTAACATTTAAGTGATGAGCCTTTTGGATAAAGTATCCATCTAATAAACCAACTAAATTATCAATTTGTTCTTGTTTACTATGCCCAAGCGCACTTGGAATGATTGTGAAAGTATTGGATATACCATCTTTACAACAATGTTCATAATCTAATTTAGCAACAGAATTTAAAGAGGCAACAGCACCACTATTATCTCTTCCATGCATAGGATTAGCGCCTGGTGCAAAAGGAGTTTTCGCAGGTCTACCATCTGGAGTTGCGCCAGTTTTTTCACCATAAACGACATTCGATGTAATGGTTAAAACCGACATCGTTACTTCAGCATCGCGGTATGTTTTATGTTTGGAAAGTTCATCATATATGGTTTTTAATATTTCTTTAGCTATATTATCAACTCTATCATCATCATTACCATATTTAGGGTAATCACCTATAATTTCAAAAGATGTAGTTATACCATCAGCATTACGAAGTGGTTTAACTTTGGCATATTTAATGGCTGATAGTGAATCAGCTGCAACAGACAAACCAGCAACACCGTAAGCCATGTAACGATGAACATCTGTATCATGAAGAGCCATTTGTGATGCTTCATAGGCGTATTTATCATGCATATAATGAATAATATTCATAGCACCTGCATAAATTCTAGCAACTTCTGATAAAACTTTAAAATAAGCTTTTTTTACTTTTTCATAATCAAGTATTTCATCAGTATTCTTATCAATACCCTCTATAACTTTAACATTTTTAACCTCATCTATGCCTCCATTAATAGAATATAAAAGGGCTTTCGCTAAATTACACCTTGCACCAAAAAACTGCATATCTTTTCCTACACGCATAGCCGAAACGCAGCATGCAATAGCGTAATCATCACCATAAATAGGGCGCATTAAATCATCATTTTCATATTGTACAGCATCAGTTTCAATCGATGTTTTAGCGCAGAACTTTTTAAATGATTCGGTTAATTTTTCGCTCCATAAAACCGTCATATTAGGTTCTGGAGCAGGGTCTAAATTTTTAAGGGTATGTAAAAGACGAAATGACGTTTTCGTTATAAGAGGTTTATCATCACTGGATATTCCCGCTATCGAACACGTAACCCAGGTTGGATCACCTGAAAATAATTCATCATATTCTGGCGTTCTTAAATGCCTAACAAGTCTTAATTTAATAACAAATTGGTCAACTAATTCTTGTACTTCTTTTTCGGTTAAAAGGCCTTCCGCTAAGTCTTTTTCAAAATAAATATCTAAAAAAGCATCAACTCTACCTAAACTCATGGCAGCACCATTATTTTCTTTTATGGCAGCTAAATAACCAAAATATAACCACTGTACAGCCTCTTTAGAATCCTTAGCAGGTTTAGAAATATCATAACCATATTTTAAAGCCATTTCTTTTATTTGCTCAAGGGCTCTATATTGCATTGATATTTCTTCACGTTTTCGAATGATGTCTTCACTTAAATCAAATGTAACAGGTCCATCCCACTCTTTTTTCTTCTCTTGCATCAAAAAGTCTATACCATATAAGGCAACTCTTCTATAATCACCAATGATTCTGCCTCTTCCATAAGCATCAGGAAGACCTGTTAATAATCCGGCATGTCTAGCCTTTCTTATTTCATCAGTATACGCATCAAAAACACCTTGGTTATGAGTTTTCCTGTATGTATTAAAATGTTTATCTATATCCTTATCAAGTTTATATCCATATGCATCTAAAGCATTATATACCATGCGGATACCACCATATGGATTAACAATTCTTTTTAAGGGTTTATCTGTTTGCAAACCAACGATAACTTCATTTTCTTTATCAATATATCCTGGTTCATAATTATTGATACCTGATGCATGATTTACATCTATATCAAGAACACCCTTTTTTAATTCTTCTTTAAGAAGTTCTGAACATTTTGACCAAACTTTATTGGTTCTTTCCGTTGTACCTTCAAGAAAGGTTTCATCACCATCATAAAATTGATAATTATTTCTAATAAAATCACTAACATCAACTTTGGTTTTCCAATTTTGTCCTTTAAACTTATCCCATATCATATATCTTACCTCTTTATTTATCATACCATATTTAAAAAGAATTTTTGAAATTTTTTTCTTTGCTTTACTTTCGATTAACACATATTTTTTTTTAACATAAAATATTTTATGACGGGGGTATAATATGATAGAATGGTTTACAAATTTAGATCACTATATACAAGCACTACTTGCAACCATTTTTACATGGTTTATAACAGCACTTGGTGCATGTATTGTGTTTTTCTTTAAAAAAATTAATAAAAATGTTATGGATGCTATGCTTGGATTTGCAGCAGGCGTTATGATTGCAGCCTCTTTTTGGTCTTTGCTTTCCCCTGCTATCGATATGGCAAATAGTCTTCATATGTGTGCATGGGTTGTTATTTTAATTGGCTTTATTGGTGGTGGATTGCTACTATTTTCAGGAGATAAAATTTATGATTATTTTGAAAAAAAGGTGAAAAAAAAGAGAGAAAATAATAAGAGTTTAAAAAGATGTTTAATGCTTATTTTTTCGATAACTTTACATAATATTCCTGAAGGATTAGCTGTTGGTGTTGCGTTTGGTTCTCTAGCTTATGGTTTAGATGGGGCAACTTTAGCATCAGCATGTATGTTAGCCTTAGGTATTGGTCTTCAAAATTTCCCTGAAGGTACTGCTGTTAGTGTACCTCTTCGAAGAGAAGGTCTATCTAGAAGAAAAGCTTTCTTTTATGGACAATTAAGTGGTATAGTTGAACCTATTTCTGGTATTATAGGAGCCCTTTTAGTTATAAAGGTTAGATTTTTATTACCATATTTACTTGCCTTTGCAGCTGGGGCTATGATATATGTCGTTGTTGCTGAATTAATACCTGAAAGTCAAACTAATAAGAAAAAAGACCTTATGGCCTTATTTACTTTAATCGGATTTGCAATTATGATGATTATGGATGTAGCACTTGGATAAGTGTTACTTTTTTACTTTTGCATTACTAAAATAAAAGTCAATCATAACATCAGGATAATTCGCATCTAAAAATTTTTGAACATTATTGCTTGCCTCTATACCATTTCTTCTTTCTGTTCTTCTATAACAAGCTAGTGTTGTTATAGATATATCAAGTGCTGTAACAACTAATAAAAGTGTTATAAAAAGATTATCCATTTTTTTAAATTCTTGTTTTTTTATTTTATTAATAATTGGTATTATTAAAAGATAATATAGTAATCCTATAATACCCCAGCACGTTGCATGAAAAAGACTAGTTCGACCATTTATATTAAATGGTAAATATGAGTAATCCCAAGAAATAGTTCCAAAAACTTTTTCTTGAATAAAGGATACGATGTATTCCATCAATCCGCCACATACAAAAGATATTAAAAAGACATATAAATATTTGTTTTTACTACGAAAAGGTATATTATTTAATAAAAGATAAAAGACCAAAGCACCAAGACCATAAATAGGTATTAATGGCTCATAAAGCAAACCTTGTCTTAAAACATATATACCTTTTAATGTTGTTAAAGTATTTTCTAAAACATATCCAAAGAAACTACCAAAAAAGAAAATAATAAACATTATTTGTATATTTTTTTTATATTTCATCACACAACAAACCTCGCCATTTTTTAATTAAACTGGTAAACATCTACATTTGCTTGTTTAATTACATTATCTAATTCTTCATATGGTATCCAGTCATTA
The DNA here is from genome assembly GCA_947591565.1 of uncultured Bacilli bacterium. GTDB lineage: Bacteria > Bacillota_I > Bacilli_A > RF39 > UBA660 > UMGS1045. The sequence continues at coordinate 4,858 of CANQDH010000069.1, forward strand.
TCATTTATTTTACCATACTTTATAGTATGGGTTATGGTATTTGGAAACATATATATATTATGTGGTGTATTAGGTCCAATAACAAAATACTCATCTTCATTTACTTTTTTTATTTCTAATTTGCCATGAGCATATTTAGCAAGTAGTATTGATCCTTTTTGAATAATATATAATTCTTTTATGGTTCGGTGATAATGACTATTTTGCCAGTAACCTTTATCACCTGATTCAGCCCTAATATATGAAGTCTTATCTTTTAGACATACTTGTCTAAATCGTCTTTCTCCATTATCCATTATAGAATGCTTATTTTCGATACCATATTGTCTAGCACTTTCTATACTAATATCTCTCATATATCCCTCATTTATTCCTCATTTCTACTTACAACAAAAAAACTTATAATTATTATATCTTTTTTTGGGAAAGAATGCAAATTAGTAAATTTTGAGTTTCGGTTTTTTACAACAAATTTAATCAAATTTTATAAATATTTCATGAATTTTACGAAAATGTCTCATTT
>CANQDH010000070.1 GCA_947591565.1 uncultured Bacilli bacterium
TCTAACATAGAAAAACTGATATTTGAAATTATTCCAAGTATCAGTTAATCTTTAAAAGTTTTAAGCGATTGCCATATATTATTTACAAGATGAAATAAATTATGTTATGATAAAGCATATTATGGCTTTTCTTCTTCAGCAAAAAGATGTGCGCGATAAAGAGGCAAGAAGAAAAAATATAAAAAATAGTTATCTTTTTTTAGATAATCATATCAAAAAGTGGAAGAAAAACAAATATTATCATAAATTACCTTTTTCTAAAAAAATTATTATAAATCATGAAAAATTACTAAAAATATATATTAGTACGAGCATCTTTTTAAGGAGGAATAATCTTGAATACCGAAGAACTAATTACCAGATTAACTATGGAAAATTATGAATGTGAAAAACCTTACTATACTTTAGGTGAAACAGGGCTTATAGAAACGCGTCTTTATATTAATAAAAAGACGAGTGATGCTGTTATAATTGTCTTAGAAAAAAATAAGGAACCTGTCATCAAAAAAATGCATATAAGTAGTATGGAAACATCACCTCATCCAAAGGAAAAGAAAAAAACTTTTAAAGGCTTTCGTAAGAGATAAGTCTTTTTTTCTTGTTAATTTCGCGAAAATATAGTAAAATATATCTTTAGAGGATGATAAGTATGTTTTTGAAGGAAATAAGAACACATGGCTTTAAGTCATTTGCTGATAAAATAACTTTTGAAATGAAAAAAGGAATTACTTGTATTGTAGGACCAAATGGTAGTGGTAAAAGTAATGTTGTCGATGCTGTAAGATGGGTTTTAGGTGAACAATCAGTCAAATCTTTACGTGGGGATGGAAATATGGCTGATGTTATTTTTTCTGGTAGTAAATCAAGAAACCCTGTTAATATTGCAAGTGTAAACCTTATTTTTGATAATACAGATCATTATATGAATCTTCCAACGACTGAAGTATCAATTAAAAGAATGGTTTATCGTGATGGAACCAATGAATATTTTTTAAATGGCGAAAAATGTCGTTTAAAAGATATAACAGATATTTTACTAGATACAGGTGTTGCTAAAGAAAGTTTTAATATTATCTCACAAGGTAAAATTGAAGAAATATTAAGTAGTAAACCTATCGAAAGACGTACCATTTTTGAAGAAGCAGCTGGTGTTTTAAAATATAAGAAAAGAAAAGAAGAGGCTTTAGCGAAACTTTCAAAAACAAATGACAATATAAATAGAGTTGATGATATTATCAATGAATTAAAACTTCAAGTAGAACCTCTATCTAAACAAAAAGAAAAGGCTAAAGAATATATCGAATATACCGATAAATTAAAAAATTTAGAAATTAGTTTACTTGCAAGTGATATTACAAATATTAATTATAAATATGAAAAAAATAAAGAAAAATTAGATGCTTTAAATAAAGAACTAGAAGAGCTTAATATTACAAATAATACTAAAGAAGCATCTTTATCAAAATATAAATTTGAAATTAATAAATTAGAACAAGATATAGCCTTAGCCCAGCAAAAACTTCTTGAAACAACTAAAAAGGTTGAAAAATTAAATGGTGAAAAATTATTAATTACGGAAAGACAAAAATATCAAGTTGAAGATATTAAACTTCATGATAATTTACTTGCTTTAAAAGAAAAAAAATTAAACATGGAAAACGAACTATCCAAAATGGAACTTGAAATAAGTTCGCTTGAAAAGGACTTTGAAAAGGTAAGTGATACTTTATCTCAAAGACTTGAAAAACTTGGAAAAATAAAACAAGAAAAGAAAAAAATAGATGATAGTATTTCTTCAGCTATTCGTAATAATAGTTACTTAGATTTAAAAATTGACGAATTAAATGAAAGTATCGAACAAAATTCTTTTTTACCTCTTGCAACTAGAAAAGTTTTAGGAAATACGAAATTAAAAGGTATTCATGATGCTTTTGGTAATTTACTTACTACGGATGAAGAGTATTTAAAGGCCATAACGACATCCATAGGTTCATCTTATAGTAACATTGTTATTGATGATGAAGGCTGCGCTAAAGAAATTATTAATTATTTAAAAGTGAATAATTTTGGAAGAGTTACTTTATATCCTCTTAACATTATGAAACCTAAATATGTTGATGAAACTATTTTACGTGATGTATGTAAATTAGATGGATTTATTGATATTGGAAGTAATTTAGTTACATATGATAAAAAATATGAACCTATCGTCCAAAATCAACTTGGTAATGTCATTGTCGCAAGAAATATCGATGATGCAAATAAAATAAGTAAAAAAATAAATTACAAATATAAAGTCGTAACTCTTGATGGCGAAGTTTTAAATGTCGGTGGCTCTATTACTGGGGGTAGTGTTAAACAAATCAAAAACATGGCTTCTCAAAAGTATGAACTTGAAAAAATGCTTAAAGAAAAAGAAGCAAATACTCTTAAAATTAAAACATACGAAGAACAGATTAACGACATAGATAAAAAATATAAAGAAGTAGAAGATGAAATTTATTTAATTAATCGTGATAAAGTTAATTTACAGGAACTATTTAAAAATAAAACGGATAGTTTAGTAAATATGAAACGAGAGAATGAAAATCTTCAAAGTGATATAGATGGAACTAACAACTTAATCAATCATACCTTAAATAGTGAAGAAGAGAAAATTCTTCAAAGTTATTATGTTGCTATCAAAGAAAAAGATGAATTAAGTTTAACTTTAGAAAATTTAAATAAAGAAAAGAAAAATTTAAACGATTTACTTACTGAACAAGAATTAGAAATGCGAAGAGAAAATGCCCTTTATAATGGTAAAAGCAAAGAAATAAAAGATTTAGAAATCGAAATAAACCGTTTTGATGTTAAACTAGATAATCTTTTAAATACTTTATCTGAAGAATATAGTATGACATATGAAAAAGCTATTAGCACCTATAAACTTGAAATCGATGAAGATGATGCTAGAACTATTGTCAGCAATCTTAAAACGAAAATAAAAAATCTTGGACCTGTTAATATTGATGCTATTAGTGAATTTGATAGAGTTAATGAAAGATATGAATTTTTAAATAGGCAAAAAGATGATTTAAAAAATGCTGAAAGTACTTTACTTAGTATTATTGATGAACTTGATGAAGTTATGAAAAAAGAATTCACCGAAAACTTTAATTTAATTAGGAAAAACTTTAATGAAACGTTTAAAGAATTATTTAAAGGTGGAAATGCTGATTTAAAACTTCTTGAACCTGATAACATTTTAGAAAGTGGTATTGACATTGTGGCATCACCACCTGGTAAAAAATTGACAACTATTTCGCTTTTATCAGGAGGAGAAAAAACGTTTACGGCTATTAGTTTAGTTTTCGCTATTTTAAAATCAAGACCAGTTCCATTTTGTATTTTTGATGAAGTAGAAGCAGCCTTAGATGATGCGAATGTCGATAGTTTTGGTAAATATTTAAAAGGTCTTACTGATAAAACACAGTTTATACTTATAACACATAAAAAGAAAACGATGGAATATGCTGATGTTTTATATGGTATGACGATGCAAGAATCAGGCGTTAGTAAACTTGTTAGTGTTAGGTTAGAAGATATTAATGAATAGAAGAATAGTAAATTCTTCTTTTTTGTAGTATAATAAATACTGGAGCGTGATATGAATGAAACCTGTTGTTTTATGTATATTAGATGGTGTTGGAATAAGAGATAAAGTAGAAGGTAATGCTGTTCGTATGGCAAAAAAACCACATTTAGATTATTTAATCGAAAATTATCCTCACTCTATGCTAGATGCAAGTGGGGAATCTGTTGGTTTACCTGCTATGCAAATGGGTAATAGTGAGGTAGGGCATACTAATATTGGAGCCGGCCGAGTTGTTTATCAACCTTTACAACTTATAAATGAAAAGATTAAAAATGGTGAGTTTTTTCAAAATGAAAAACTTTTATCGATGATAAAACATGTTAAAGAAAATAATACGAAACTTCATATTTGTGGTCTTCTTAGTGATGGTGGTATCCACTCACATATAAATCATCTCTTTGCTTTAATTGATTTATGTCAAAAAGAAAATGTTCACAATGTATATTACCATATGTTTTTAGATGGAAGAGATACCCTTCCAAATGTTGCTATGACTTTTTTAGATGCTTTAAATCAAAAAATAAAAGATACAAATGTTGGCGTTTTAGCAACTATCAGTGGCAGGTATTATGCTATGGATAGAGATAATAGATGGGATAGAATTGAAAAAGCCTATGATGCGATGGTTTTTGGAAAAGCTAGAGAATATTCTTCTTATGAAGATGTGCTTAAAGATAGTTATGAAAAAAATATATATGATGAATTTGTTGAGCCAGCTCTTCTTGATAAAAATGGTACCATTGATGATAATGATGGTATAATTGTTTTTAATTTTAGACCTGATCGTCTAAGAGAGTTATTTAAGGCTATATCTAATAAGGATTTTAATGATTTTAAGCACAAAGATTTATCACATGTTAAATTATTAACCATGATGAGCGGAGTTAGTGATGAAGTTATTTATGAACCTATTTTTGAACATCAAAAACTTGATAATACTTTTGGTGAATATGTATCTAACCACAACTTAAAGCAACTTCGAATTGCGGAAACTGAAAAATATGCCCACGTTACTTATTTCTTTGATGGCGGCGTTGAAAAAGACTTAAAAAACTGCGAAAGAGTTTTAATTAATTCACCAAAGGTTGCTACCTATGATTTAAAACCTGAAATGAGTGCTTATGAAATAACGGATAAATTAATCCAAAAATTAGATGAACATTTTGACGTTGTTATCTTAAATTATGCGAATGGTGATATGGTCGGACATACAGGAAATCTTGATGCAACCATCAAGGCTATCGAAACACTTGATGAATGTGTTTTTAAACTTTATGAAAAAGTTAAATCTTTAAATGGTGTTTTAATTGTAACCGCAGATCATGGTAATAGTGAACTTATGATTGATGATGATGGAAGAGTCATTACTTCCCATACAACTAATAAAGTTCCATTTATTGTAACCGATAAAAAGATAAAACTTGTAGATGGTAAACTTGCAGATATTGCTCCAACTATGTTAAAACTTCTTGGTATCGATATTCCAAAAGAAATGACCGGTCATGTTTTAATAAAATAACTTTTCTTAATGTCGATAAATTCATGTACTTATAATAAAATTCTTGAATTTACATATAAATAATTATGTATGATCCTATACAAGATGTGTTTTAAAAATGACAATTATGTACATAAATCGATAAATACTATTTAATTTTAA
>CANQDH010000071.1 GCA_947591565.1 uncultured Bacilli bacterium
ATTAAATAAATAATATTTAAGTTACTAATACCTGATGTATCTTTAATAAACCAAGGTAAAAAAGGTAAAAGGATTAAACCTAAAACCAAAATAATCAAACCAATCACATAGTAAGTTTTTTTATAAAAATTCATTAAGGCTTTTATTTTGTTTTGATTATTTTCTTCTAAAGGTTTATATAAACAATAACTAATTGCTGTACTAATTCCAAGTTCACTTAAAGCAAGTAGTCCTAATACATTTGTAAGTAAGCCATTTATACCAAGATAGGTATCATTTAAAATTTTAATAAAGATAATACGTGATATAAATTTTAGAAGATTAAAAAATAAATTATTCACGAAATTACCTAAGATATTTTTAAGAGAGTTAACTGTACGCAAAAGTTATCACCTACCATCTAAATCCATTAATATTATACCAATTATATATATAATATTCAAGGGGACAAGCGTGTTTAGATTGTGTTATTTTACTTAATATGATAAAATAAGTATAGATGAGAGGTAAATTATGAATAAAATATTTAAACGATTACGAATCGCCCTAATTTTAAATGCTGATAAAAGAACAAAATATATTATCAAACACAAAATTTTTAAAGAAGTTGGAGAGCATTTTTACTTTCAGCCAAGGCTTATTCCGGCTGATCCTGAACTAATTAAATTTCATAATAACGTAACTGTTGCAAGTAATGTAACTTTTGTCAATCACGATATAATTGATAGAGTTTTAAATAATTTAGGAAAAGGTCATTTTGATTTTACGCGAGGCTGTATTGAAATTATGGATAATGTTTTTATTGGAACCGGTACAACTATTTTACCTAATGTCAAAATTGGATCTAATGTCATTGTTGCAGCCGGAAGTGTCATAACCAAAGATGTTGAACCAAATTCTGTTATAGCCGGAGTGCCTGCTAAAAAAATTGGCGAGTTTGATGCCTTTGTTCAAAAAAGAAAACATTTAAAATATTTAGATGATGATGCCTTATGGGACAAATTTCATAAGGAAAAAGGTTTGAAATAAATTCAAGCCTTTTTATTTTAAAATCCAAGCGTTAACTAAATATCTTTCACCGGTGTAGGTATATCCTGCTGGCTTATTGATAACTTTGCCATTAACAGCTAGAACGGAAGAACCTCCACCATCTAAGTTCGCAGCATTATGAGCCTTGTATCTTTTAAGAATCGTAATTAAATCGTTCATGGAAGCCCCAATACTATATCCGGCTTGCCTTCCATCGATAACAAGGAATAAGACAATACCATCTTTTCTTTGAGCAATAGCTGTTCTTGGAGCTATACCATATCCCCCATTTCCAACAATCGTCGATGCTTCACCATTAACAATTAAGAATGGTCCAAATTCAACGGCATCACGCATGCCATGTTCAATAGCTTCCATAGCGCTTTCTTTCGTTAAAACTAAAACATTATCATAATTAAAGCCAATTAAACCGCCACCGCCAAAACCTGTTGAACCTCCTCTTGAAAAGATTTTACCATCTTTAATAACTGTACCTGTTGCTCTAATAGCATTTCCGCCAATATTATATAAACCACTAGCATTCATAGCAATAAGTGCTTCATTTTCTGTTGCCATAACTGATAATTTTTGACCACCAACTTCTAGGCGACGAGCATTTACTAAACTAATTCTTGATGGGTCATAAATAACAACCATGTACCCTTTAGAACCATTTTCATTAATTTCAACTATTTTATATAAATCATTATCAGGATCTCTTTTTAAAATTTGTTCTTCATAAATTGATTCATAATTACCATCATCATCACTATTAAAAACAATATCTCCTGCATCAGTATTCGCATCAACTTCGGCAACATAATTATGACTTAAAGTTTCAGCAATCATTTTATCAGAATAAATAGTTCGTGCAAAATAATGATGACTCATAGATCCCATAGCTGTTGTAACTAAAAAATCTCGAAAAAAGGAAAAAGGTCCATATGCAACAAAGATTACAATAAGGGCTAAAAAATCCAATATTAAAAACATTATATTTATTTTTGAAAAGCGTTTTTTCTTCATACTATCTTCCTATCTCATATGGGTTATCTTTTGTCCCATCTCCATTTAAAATAAAGATTTCTTTATCTAAATATAATACTGGTCTAATTTGATATGCTTCATCGATAAAATCCGCAAATAATCTTTTATGGTCGTTAATGACATAAATTGTTTCATCAGAACTATCTAGTGGTGTTAAGGTATAATAATTATCATAACTATTTATAAAGAAATCACCAATTTGCGGAAGTCCAACATTTAATAAAACGGAATCATTATATGTATTTACATAACTATAATTATCAAAACTTCCAACATAATAATTACTTGGCACGATATAATCATTATTTTCTAAAAGATTATAATAATCATTATTTAAAAAGTATCCTATACCCTCTTCATCATTTAATTTATTAGATTTATAAGAGAAAACTTCATCACTTGTCTCGTATCCTTCTAAAGCAACCTTAATATTATCATTGGTATCAATAATACGCCATAATAAATTGTTATATTTAAGATATTCACCGATATAAGTACTTGAAAGTTGTTCTTTATAAGGAGCATAGATAATATATGGATCTTCCTTTGTGCCTGAGCCACTTATATAATTATAACTACTATTTATGACAATAACAGGTCTTACATTAAAGGCATCATAATCATTAGTTTCATCGGTAACTTCTCCATTTGCATTTACATAATTTCTATTATCACCTGCAAGCCAAAAGTTCGTACCATTTACTAAATAACTATCACTACCTATTTTCTCAAACTCAGCTCTAGTTAAAAGTGAAACATAAGCATCATTTGTTAAAATATTACTTGATATAGTTTCCTTCAAACTTTTTTCAAAAACACCAGAAGATACATCATCAGTCTTATTAAGCCATGTATAAATATTTGATTCTTTAAAGGTTTTATCATCTTCCCAAGCCAAAATAGTTTGGCCTTCATCTGTTATAAGTTTTATATTATTATCTTTATCAAGTCCTATAATACGCCATAACCTGCCTACATAATATACATAATTATCCGTTGATTTAGGCCCATATAGGTATCCATCACCATCTTCTAATAAACCATAATTAGTCCCTTCAATTCCCTTATTATTTATAAGTCTTTGATGAAAGGGAACAGGCACGTTCGTATTTGGTTGATGCTCAAGTTTATAATAATAAACTAAACGGTATCCATAAAAAAGAACTAATAAAAGTAAAAAGATGATACTTGCAACATTAATAATTTTTCTATATACTTTCATACTACGCTCCAAAATCATTTTGATAACTTATAAGACTACTACTTTGCATACCTTCAACATCACCTAATTTATCAATAATTTTTTTCGTCTTATCTGTTAATTCCATTTCAAAAGTTAATTCAATTACACCTTTAGTTATAGACTTACTTTTTAATTTATATTTAGGTAAAGCGGTAATATATTTTTCAATACTTTCATCGATACTGCTATCATATTTTAAAATAACTAAATATTTAGGATTCGTTTTAAAGCCCATTATATAAGCAATATAAAAGAACAAACCTAAAATTAAAGCACCAATTAACGCTGGTAAATATAGATTTGCGCCAGCCATAATACCTGCTGTAATCGCCCAAAACATAAAACCTGTATCCATAGGTTCTTTAACTGCTGTTCGAAAACGAACGATAGAAAGAGCTCCTACCATACCAAGTGATAAAGTAATATTTGAACTAATTGTTTGAATAATAAGCGTTGTTACAAGCGCAAGCATAATAACAGATAACGAAAAACTTTTCGAATAAATAACCCCTGAATATGTTTTTTTATAAATCCAAATAATAAATAAACTTATAACAAATGAAGTAACTAATGATAAGATAATACTTTGAACTGATATAGTTCCTGTGAACTGCGAAATAACACTTTTTTTAATAACATCTACAAAATTCATAAAATCAACTCCTTTATTTAATACTACGGCATTCGGCGAATTTCGAATAAGCACTTCTAAATGTTGGAACAGTGCATAAGATATCGGCAATTATTTCTGGTAATATTTCATTATATTTGACTTCTAAAATAACTAAGTCATCATCTATAACTTTATATGTGCTATCTCGATAGTTAAATAAATCATAATTATACTTACTAGATGCAACATGGCTATCAAAAGTAACACGAACATCAGATACAGGATAAGTAAAGGCAAGTCTATCATAATCAACTATAACAGATGGTCTTAAAACTTTTAGCTTCATATCAACTAAAAATTCTTTTAGTAAATTATCGTTTGTTTTCATATAATACACGGTATTATGGATAATATTTTGACAAAGTTCTTTACTAATTAATGTTTGATCTTTACTTGTTAAATTATTATGTTTTAATTTTCTTTCAAGTCTTATAAACTTATCATCTTGATTATAAAGTCTGATACGATATTTTTTACGATATAAAACGCCATCTAATTTTTCATAGTAAGCATCCGATGAAGGCGTATCAAAATAAAGACTTCTAATAAAATAACCATTTTGACCGTTATCATCTACTTTCATGATAAGAGATAACCTTTGTTTTAATATTTCAGCCATATTTTTATTTATGACATATTTAAGTTCATGTCTATATTTACGCATTATAATCACCAAAATATTCTTTCATTTGGGTATCTGTTAAACCAAAATAAGACTTTATTTGCTTATATAAAATAGTTCTTCTACCCTTTATATAATCTTTTAATCTATCAACACTATCATTCCATACTTTCATCGATAAATATTCTCTATTCCAAACATCGAGTGTTCCTTGCCATCTTTCTTGATTTCTTGGCATTTCAGGAAGATATAAATTATATAATTCTTCTAATTTTTGATTTAATTTTTCATCAGTTAAATTATTATTTAAAATTTTACTAAACATTTCGAGAAAACTAGTCCTAAATTCTTGATTTTTTAGTAAATTACGCATTAAATCACTTGGTATTTTGTATTCACTCATACCATCAGGATTCGTCATAAAGGTAAAATAATTAGTTTCTTTATAATACATTCCATAATCCAAATCATAAAAAATTAAATGCCATTTACCATCATCAAAATCAGGATTCGAAAAGTACCTACAATTCATAATATCATTATTGGTAAAATACGTTTCCGCAACCCAAAAGGTAAGTAAACTATCGATATTAATTTTTTGTTT
>CANQDH010000072.1 GCA_947591565.1 uncultured Bacilli bacterium
ATTTCTTCATTTTCTTCTTTTAAAATAGAACATGTTGAATAAACAATAATGCCACCTATTTTAACAATCTTCAAAGCTTTTTCTAATAATTCATACTGAACTTTTTGGCACCTTTCGATTAACGCTTCATCAAAATTTTTGACATTAGGTAAATATAAAGTTCCACTTCCACTACAAGGCGCATCTAATAAAATTTTATCAAAAGCATAAAAATCATCTAAATATCTAGCATCTTCATTTAAAATCGTTATTTTGTTAACGCCTAACTTTTCCATATTATATTTTAAACGTTCATATCTTATTTTGTTTTTTTCGGTAGCGGTAATTAACGATTTATTATGGGAAAGGGCCGCTATTTCACTTGTCTTAGAACCAGGTGCTGCTGTCATATCTAAAATACTTTCCTCTTTTGGTTCTAAAATGAAAACAGGTAACATCGAAGATAAACTTTGAAGATATATTTTGCCGTCTTTATATATATCAAGGTTATAAATATCATCTTTATTATGGTTTGTTAAAATAAAAGCATCTTCATACCAAGGAACTTTATCATAAGTAATTTGTTTTTCTTTAAAGATTTTTTCAATTTCTAAAGCGTTACTTTTTAACGTGTTTACCCTTAAAGTTGTATACCTTAAACTCGATAATCCTGAAATGATTAAACGTGTAAGTTCCTCGCCATATTCTCTTAATAATCTATCATAAAAAAATTTAAGTTGTTCTTGCATTTACATCTTCCTTTAGATAATTATACAATAGAAAAGAGATAAAATAAAGAAAATAAGGCCTTATTTTCAAAACAAAGAAAAACTCTCAATCCTTATTTATATCATAATATGACATTAGTCCCATGATGGAATGCTGAATATCATCTATACGCATACGGAAATTATCTCTAAAAGCACTAAAACCATATAAAACTAAATAAGGTTTGGAAAAATACATAGCCATTTCTTCATCAATATAATAATTTAGTAAAGTATGGATATTGATATCAATAGAATTGTTTAATTTTGTTAAATCAAAATCTTTTAAAAATGTACTTGATACATTATGTTCAAGAAGATATTTATAAGTTTTATATACGTTCATAAGTAATTCTAATTTGGTTGGCACGAAGGAAGTAACATTATCAAATTTACTTATATTAGATGTGTAATTATCTAAAGTGAATTTAATATATTTTTCATCTAAATAATAAGGTAAAAACTCTAACATAGCATAAGAAATCCACTGATCACAATATATTTCATAATGCTGATTTATAAACATATCTATAGCCATTTTAGCATGTTCTAAATACTTTTTATTATTTGATATTTTATAAAATCTTAATAAAGCAAAAGTTGCTTCTCCATCATAAAAAACTGTTCGGTATTTTTCTTTTATATGAAAGTCAGTACTTAAAACATGATTATAAGACCCATCATTATTTTGCATATATATAAGACCGTTTGCTAGTTTTAAAGCTATATCATTATATGTACTATCATTAAAGACTAAGTAATAATCACTTAACATAAGAAGCGCTAAAGCACTACCGCCTAATTTTATTTCATCAGTCTTTTTTTCGATAACAAAAGAAATATCATCGTTATATGTAACGACATAATTATCGAGAAGATATTTAATCGAATTTTGAATCGTTTGTTTTAGATTCATGTTCGGATTTAATTTATAATTATTAATTAAACTCCATGTACTTCCTGCATGTCTTAAAATATTATAGCTTCCAATTAGTTCGCCGCTATTAGATCTAAGTCCGTATATATATTCTCCGTTTTCCTGATTCATTGATGATAATAATTGAGCGGAATTATTTATATGACGAAGTAAATTAGAAAGAAGTAAATCCGTCTTTTGACGATGAAAACCATTTACGAGGGTTAGTTTAGTCCAAACAAAATCATCTAAATATTTACTTTCGGTTAGAAAAAGCGTTACTTCATCTATTTTATTAAATTCATCTTTTATATGCTTCTTTTTTAAATAAGCGTTTAAATTACGAACATTAATTGTTGCACTTTCATAATTAATAATATTATTAGCGTTTATCTCTTCACTAAGAAGAACAATCTTATCATTTAGGATAATACCATACGGAAAAGCATTTGAAGGTGCTTGTAAAATAATATTGCGTAAAGAGCGAGAATTAACTTTTTTGGTACTTATAATTTTATCTATCTTAACATAATCATACATATGATATTTATAGATAATATCCTCATCATCTAAACTAACGGATGAGGTCATGCAGTTACTCTTATCACTTCCATATGAGACATAAACTTTACCTATAAAAGGATTAATTAAATGGGAAAGGGTTGCCATAATAAAAATTATAAGGAACATTTGGATAAGTATTACCCCATATTTTTTCATGTTATCACCTAGTCTTCCTAGTTATAGTATATCACGTAAGGGCTTATAAACGCAACCAAAAGAAAACTAGGAATTTCCTAGCTAAAGATTTCACTAAAATAATTCATTTTTTAAATGCGGATTCTTTAAGACTTCTACTAACCTATCTATTTCTTTCTTAGTATTATAAAAATAAAAACTAATTCGGCACGTATTTTTAATACCAATTTCTTCTTTTAATATTTTAGCGCAGTGATTACCAGCTCTTACACAAATATGATATTTATTTAAATAAACGGCTAAATCTTGAGCAAAAACATCTTTCATATTAAAGGTAATAATACCACTTTTCGTATGTTCATTATAGATTATAATATCAGGAATTTCTTTTAATCTTTGAAGGGCATATGCTTTTAAAGACTGTTCATAGGCTTCTATTTTATCCATACCAATCTTATTTAAATATTTAATAGCTTCCCCAAAACCAATTACACCTTCAATATTTTGGGTTCCAGCTTCAAAAAGATATGGGATGTCTTTATATCGTCTTGTTCCATCACTTACAAAACTAGCATTCATACCCCCACCAAAAATAAGAGGTTTCATATTATTTAAAAATTCTTCTTTAGCATATAATACACCTATGCCCGTTGGACCTAACATTTTATGGGCTGAAAAAGTTAAAAAGTCAATATCTAAATCTTGAACATCGATACGCATATGGGGAACACTTTGAGCACCATCAACAACAACTAAAATATTTTTACGATGCGCGAATTCAATAATTTGTTTAATATCACGCACATCACCAACGACATTCGTTATATGAGCAATACTTATAACTTTCGTTTTATCAGTAACACTTTTTTTTAAGGATTCTAAGGATAAAGAATAATCACTTTCTAATGGTATATAATTAACAACTATTTTATCAGACATTTCAAACCAAGGTAAAATATTAGATGCATGTTCAGCTTTAGTTATTAAGACTTCATCTCCTGATTTTAAATAATCTTTAAAGAAGCCAAAAATAATTTGATTTAAAGAATAGGTCGAACCACAGGTGAAAATAATTTCTTTGGCCTTTTTCGCGTTAATAAAATCTTTAAGTAAATTACGCGCTTCTTCATACAAAAAGTCAACTTTTAAACTATAATCATAATCACCTCTATGAGCATTAGCTGTATACTTTGTATAATAGTTTTGAATAGCTTCTAAGACACAATTTGGCTTAAAGGTTGTTGCGCCATTATCAAAGTAGATGTAATCATTTTCAAGCATTTTAAAGTCTTCACGATTCAATCTTCATCACCTCCAATATTTTTCACATATTTCTTCTATGTAACTTTTATCAACAAGATCTAATTTAGAACTTAAAAAGTCTTTTATAAGTAATTTTGTTGCTTCTTTTTCAGGTATACCCCTACTTTCAAGATAAAATAAATCATCAGGATTAAACGCGCTAATATGCGCAGAATGACTAGCACTTACATTTACCTCATCAATTAACAAAACAGGATTAATATTACACGTATTATCGGTTAAATTAATAATTCTATTATCTTGTACAAGAGTCGCATCACTTGCCTTTTTAGGTATATAACCGGTAGCATTTATAAATAGACTACCATTTTCAATATTAAGCCCATTTGTCATTAAAAGACTACTAGTATTTTTATAGTTATGATTGATGATGATGTCATAATTTTCTTTTTGAGTGCAAACGGTTTTAAGAATATATTTGATACTACTATTTTCACCATTTAGATTCGCTGTGCTATGCTCCCTTATATTTTCGACATCATTAAGGGTATTAATAATTAAAGAACTATTTTGACCTACATTATAATTATATTTTACTTTAAAACTAGCGCCTCTTTTTTTATCAACTATCTGGCATTTAACATTTTCTTTAATATTTATGATAATGTTTATTTTAATACTTTCTTTTATATTATATTCAAATTCTAAATCACTATCATTTAATATGTCTAAGGAAAGATTTTTAATTAAATCATTTGATACACTAGCACATGTTTTATCTTTAATATCTATACTTTCATCCGTTATTGTGATTTTATTTTTTACCAAACTTCATAACCTTCTTTTTCAATTTGTGATACTAAAGAAAAATCGCCTGTTTTGATAATCTTACCATTTTTCATAATGTGTATAAAATCCGGTTTTATATATTCAAGTAGTCTATGATAATGGGTAATGAGTAAAACAGCAGGCTTTTCTTTTTGAAGATATTCCGTTACTTTCTTACCAACAATTTTCAAACTATCAACATCAAGACCAGAATCAATTTCATCAAGCATAACGATACTTGGCTTTAACATATACATTTGAAGAATTTCATTTTTCTTCCTTTCGCCTCCTGAAAAGCCTTGATTGATGCCTCTATGTATCATATCTTTATCCATCTTTAAATTATCAACCGTCATGTCTAATTCTTTCATAAAATCAAATAATTTAAAATCCTTATTTTTACTTCTTAACGCTGTTCTTAAAAAATCAGCATTGCTAACACCTTCTATTTCGATAGGTGATTGCATACCTAAAAAAAGACCTAACCTTGCTCGTTCATCAGTTTTTAAATCATTGATACACTTATTATCAAATAAAATTTCACCACTTATTATTTGGTAATTAGCATTTCCCATAATAACCTTCGTTAAAGTTGATTTACCTGTGCCATTTGGACCCATAATCGCATGTACTTCCCCTGATTTAATTTCTAAGTTAAAATTATCTAATATTTTTTTATGGTCTACTTCAACCGTTAAATTTTTTATTTTTAA
>CANQDH010000073.1 GCA_947591565.1 uncultured Bacilli bacterium
ATATCAGTGTGAAATTTAAGTATTTTATCAACTTTTTCATAAAGTATCATATCGTACTTTTTTAAACGTTCATGTAAATCCTTATGAACCGTACTTTTCGAAACATTAAATTCTTTAGAAATTTCTCTTACGGTTTTTTTGGTTTCTAATATATACTTAGCCTCATCTATAACTCTTTTTGTTAAATATGCATTCAACTAAAACACCTCTTTAGTAAAGTATAATAAATTGAATTATATTTATACCTAAAAAGGAGTTATAAACTCCCTATATTTCAGCTACCTTTTTATTATAATATTCTTCAGGATTAACATTTTGACCCTTAATAATTAATTCAAAAAGTAAATGGTCTTTTAAATCTTTAGAAATATTATTTGTTCCACTTTTCGCAATAACTTCACCTTGTTTTACTTGCTGATTTTCTTTAACTTTAACATCAGATAAACTTTGATATACACTTATCGTATCATTAGCATGTCTGATTTCTACAATGTTACCTAAAATATTATTGTTTTCAACTTTTGTAACGGTACCATCTAAAATAGCGACAACATCAAAACTAGATGATCCACTATATGCAGCCCCACTATTTTGTAAATAAGTATCTTCATAATATAGTAAAGCTTTTTCTTGTTCATCAGATGAACCTTTATAATCATAATATTTTTTAACATTTACAACATCAGTCGCTAAATAAGGTCTAATAATTTGTACCGCATCAGCAACAACAGGTATATCATTTTCGAAAATCGTTTTAGACACATACTTATAATCTTTTGATGGTTCATTAAAAGTATTAGCTGGTTCTAAATTTTTCTCTATAAAATATATACTACCAAAAACACTTATGAATGTTAATGCATATATAACATAAACAACGGATTTTTTTAATCTTCTTTTTATCATTTCATCACCCTCTAATAAGAGTGTGAACATTTATGTTTTTTTTATGCACATTTTTTTAAATTTTTTTAATTTCAACACCTGTATAATAATGCTTAACTATTTCATCATAGGTATATCCTTCTCTTGCCATACCCTCAGCCCCATACTGGCTCATACCAACCCCATGACCATATCCTTTAATATTAATTTTGACACTATTTCCTTCTTTCGTTATTTCAAAACAAGTTGACCTGAGCCTTAAATCATTCATAACATCAACACCTGTAAATTCAACACCATTGATTCTAATGCGAACGGTTCTTCCGCCTTCCGTCATTTGAAGACGTTCTACTGTTAATGTATCACTATATGGTAAACCAAGTTTTGAATAAAAATCATCTAAACTAAACGTTGTATATGTACTATATAATGGTGATACATCAGCATCCCACATCGATGATACACTTACTAAATAAGGAAGCTGAGCACTAAATATTTCACCACTATTTTCAGTTGCACCTGTACTTGTTGAAAAGAAAAAGGCTTCGGCAACTTCACCATTATAGGAAATATATTCACCCTTCGTTTCAAGTACTGCCGTTCTTATTTTATTTATTTTTTCTTCATACGTATCTTTCCAAGCATTTCGTAAATATTCATCTGTTAAATAAACTTGATTCATAATTGTATCAACAACATCATAATCATTATTTATATTATACTCCATTTTCTTCATAACATAACTGCGTGCTGCAAGAGCCTGAGCTTTTAAAGCCTCAATATGAAAGGATACAGGCATTTCTCCAGCAAGGACACCTGTAATATATTCTTCGAAAGGAACGCTTTCTATAATCCCTGTATCATCATGTTTTACTCTAACTTGCATATTACTTGCGAATTTAAATTTTATTTGTTTATCTTCAATAAATATTGTAACAATTATATATGGTATTAAAATAATTATAGCCGTAAAAAAAAGTATTTTTTTCATATATTTTATTCCTTTCTATAAAACATACTAAAATACTACTTTTTATACTACTTAAATAAACTTGGATGATGCGAAAAAATCCATAAAGAAATTAACAACTAAATACGATAAGCCAAGAGAAAGCATTAAATATAATAATCTTGATGCGTAATACCTATTTTTTTTAAAAACATTATTGATGTTAATACTATCAAGAGCCCATATGGATAAAGGAACGCATATACAGTAAAGAATTGTTCTAAGCATTATTATCCTCATAAGCGCTAATCATATTAACTCTGCGATGATGCTTTTCTTCTTTGGAAAAAGGTGTTGTCATAAACGTTTCAATCATTTTTAAGGCCATCTCTAAACCAACATTTTCAGAAAAACTAATCACATTAGCGTCATTATCATTTCTTGTATATTTAACTTCCGTATCATTATTTACTTTTGCGCATCTAACACCTTTAACCTTATTACAGGCAATACTCATGCCAATTCCTGAACCACAAATTAAAATACCTAAATCAATTTGTTTATCTCTAATAGCTTCACCTAACTTAAAAGCATAAAGAGGATAATCGGTTGATTCACTTGTAAATGTACCAAAATCAACAACTTCGGTATTTTTTAATTTTTCAAGAATTTGAATCTTTAAATTAAATCCCCTATGATCTGATCCTATACCTATTTTCATATTTCCACCTACTTTAATATATTATTTGTTTTTTTGATTTATTTTATTATTCATAATACAAATTTTTACTTTTTTAGAACTATTTTGATACCTAGTTACATTATATCATAAAAAGAAAAAGAAGAATTAAATTTCTTCTTTATTTAGACCATATTTACGATTAAATTTATCGATAGCACCTGCTTTTGATTTTGTTTTTCCTTGTTCACCTGTAAAAGCTGGATGACATTTATTACATACTTCAATATGTAATGTATCATGATTAGATTTAACAGTAAAAGTATTACCACAAGCACATGTTACTTTTGTATCTACATATTTTACACTTGTTTCTTTTGCCATTTTAATTCTCCTTTCGCCATGACTTATATGAAGCCATAGATAATTACTCATATAATATATCAAATTTTTACATAAAGTTCAATACTAAATGTTTTATTTTCGAAAATAATTACATATTAAACTGTTTATCAATAAATAGATTTATTAATTTACCAATATTAATATAACCTTCTTTTGATGGATAAAGGGAATTATTTATATTTTTTTCATCTTTCATAAGGTTTAATATGTCGATATATTCTATATTATATTTTAAAGATAGTTTCTTAGTTTTTTTATTTAGATAATCATAATATTTATCGACATTAGGTATTTTAATATTGTTATAAAAGCCAATAAAAACGATTTTTTCTTTACAATTTTTTCTAAGTAAAATAAATAGTTCTTCTAAATCTTTAAGTAATTCTTCGATATAATTATATATTTCTTTGTCACTATAATTTTTATATAAATTAAGTTTAGACGCTAAATCGTTATTGCCAATACTTATAGTTACTAAATCAGCTTTAATTAAAGCATTTTGAATGGTACGATATTTATTGTTAACGAGTACTTTTTCATTATCATTTATCATTCTAATTAAGTCAGTTGTTCGTAAATTTTCTTTAAAATAATTATCTACATAAAGTTCAAGTTTACCTTTGTTTTTTAAATAGTCTTTGACATAATCACTATATCCATAGTCGTCTTTATTAAATTCATTATAACCTTGCGCTAATTCATCACCTAAAGATAAATAAAAAATTTTAGTATCAATATGTGATAAATATATTAAAAAAACACCTAATAAAATAACACCTATAAATAATATTTTTTTCATAAGAGCCCCCAAAAAAAGTAGACTTAAATCTACTTACATTATATTACTTATATTTTTTTTTATTCTTCTTCACAAAGTTTAATATCAGCACCAACATTACTTAATTTTTCAATAATGTTTTCATATCCTCTTAAAATATGTTCGCAATTATTAATTATCGTTGTACCTTCAGCTATTAAGGCTGCAAGTAACATACAAGCACCGGCTCTTAAATCGGTTGCGACAACTTCTTTACCTTTAAGTTTCGTTGGACCATTTATATATATAACATGGTCATTTACTTGCTTAATATCAGCACCCATTTCATTTAAATAGGCAACATTTTTAAATCTACTTTCGTATATGGTTTCTTCTAAAACCGATAAACCATTACACTGAGTTAAAAGAGTTGTAAGTGGTTGCTGTAAATCGGTTGGAAAACCAGGATAACCAAGAGTTTTAATTTCAATAGGTTTTAAAGTCGAAACACTTGATATAATTAAACTATCATCGGTCATGATAATAGGTATACCCATTTCTTTTAGTTTTGAAAGAAGTGATTCTATATGGTCAGTAATAATATTACTCACCTTTAATTCTCTACCTGCAAGTGCTCCAAGGATGGTATATGTTCCTGCTTCGATTCGATCAGGAATAACTTCGGAAAAGCATCCATCTAACTTAGAAACACCAATAATTTTAATTTCACTTGTTCCGGCTCCTGATATTTTAGCCCCCATATTGTTTAAATATGTTGCAACATTGACAACTTCTGGTTCTTTAGCAGCATTTTCAAGGATTGTTGTACCTTCAGCTTTAACAGATGCAAGTAAAGTATTAATAGTTGCCCCAACACTTGGCATATCTAAATAAATATGACTACCTACTAATTTTTTAGCCTGTATAGTGTATTTATTGTCTTTTTCAACAACATCAGCACCTAGTAACTTAAAGGCTTTTAAAGTTTGATCTATCGGTCTAGCCCCTATAGAACATCCACCCGGAAAATACATTTCGACAAAATTAAATTTGCCAAGTAAAGCACCCATAAAATAATATGAAGCACGAAGTTTACTAGATAATTCTTTAGGAATTTCTTTGTTTATAAGACTTGAATTATCAATTTCCATAAAACTACCTTGGCGCGTAATTTTTGAGCCTAAAAATTCTAGTGTTTCAGTTAGCGCATCAATATCAGAAACATCAGGAATATTATCAATTTTAACAATTCCATCTGAAAGGATAGAAGCAGGAACTAAGGCAACAGCACTATTTTTGGCTCCACTTATTTTAATTTCGCCTGTTAGTGTTTTACCACCATTTATTATAATTTGTTTCATTTTTATCCTCCATTTATATCTATAATATAAATATGTAATTTATTTATTTTGGTGTTTAAGCCCTATTATATGACCC
>CANQDH010000074.1 GCA_947591565.1 uncultured Bacilli bacterium
CCCCTTTACTGTTTGTAAACATAAATTACATCTCCTTTACTTTCTTATTCTATAAATTATTCTATCACAACTTTTTAGTTATGACAATACAAAAAGAACTGAATAAAAATTTTTATGCAGTCCTTACATTTTTTTAGGTGATATTCCATAAGCATATTCATACATAATATTATGATTATGAAGTTTATGTTTATTTAACATTTCTTGGATATAACTTATTTTCATTCCTGGTACAAAATTTTTAGGATATATGAGTCCAGGAATTTCCTTTTTTTCATCCTTACTATAACCCGCCATTGCAAGATACATAATATCATTATCACTTACCTTTTTAATTGGTAAATTGGGAGCTAATAAATAATAAGAAAAATGACCATTTTCCTCTAAAGAAATAACTTCGACAATACTAACACTACCATCAGCATTAGTTTTCTTTAGTTCTCTACCATGAACGTGGCTTAGTTCTTCTTCATTTAATAAGCAACGTTCTAATCTAAAAACAAAATCTTTTGATTCATAATATCCAAAACCTAAAGAACCTAATTTAGCAAATAAAAATTGTAATTTTTTTTCAATAATACTTGCATTATCAGAACTTTTAACATAATCATTAATATTAAGTGTTCCATTCTTAATACTTTGAATAATTTGTTTAAATTCTTCTAGGTCTTTATGTTGTTCATTATTGTAATTAATTAATTTATCAATCTCTTTTATTTTATCTAAAACTTCACTATTATATACGGGATTATTATAATGTTTTTCATCATTTTGTTGAATTCTACTTAAGCCAAAATATTCCGTATCGTCATTATTATGTATTCTAGCTAAATCATTATAACTTCCATATGTGGCATCAGCTACCCATTTATGTCCATCAACGTAAAATTCGACGAATTTATGACCTTGATCAATAATTTCACTTGGTATATCAAACTTGCTTAGTAACTGACTATATAATTGAGCCCACATAACGCAATTGATTTCAGTTTCTTTAAATTTATCAACATTTACTTTTTTGTGCATCATATTATACATTTCAGTAAATCCTGTATTATTAAATTTAGTACTAAATGATACAGTTTTAGCAAGTTCAATGTACAATAAACGAGCTATTTCTAATTTACTAAGATGGTTGATATCGATATTTATATTATTCATTATTCTTTCATATATTGTCATTTTTATCCTCTTTCTATTAAAAAAGGCTTAATTGATTAGATTCAGGCATACCATCTAATATACCCATTAAACGCATTTTTTCGATTAAAGTGCTTGATATTTTGGCTCTTTTTTGTAAATCTTCAATACTAATAAATTCACCCTTTTGACGTTCTGTTTCAATATTATTTGCAACAGTATCTCCTAATCCATCGATAGAACTAAATGGTGGATATATTTCTGTATCACTAACAGTATCCCAAACGGTTGCACTACTCTTATATAAATCAATATTTAAAAATTTAATACCTCTAGCTGTTGCTTCAAGAGCAACTCTTAAACTTTCAAATTGCCCATTTTCTTTATTTGTTGCTTCATACCCTTTATTTTGAATTTCAATTATTTTATTTTTGATAGCATCATAACCTTTAATCATAACATCAACATCAACATCAGTTGCTTTAGATGTCATCCATGATGCATAGAAATAAACAGGCATATGAACTTTATACCAAGCTATCCTAAAGGCACTTATAACATAAGCAGCGGCATGGGCTTTTGGGAACATATACTTAATCTTGGCACATGAGTCAATAAACCACTCTGGAATACCAGCTTCTTTCATTGTTTGAACATGACCTTTCCATGTTTCAGGATCTTTTGATGCTTTACCCTTACGAACAAATTCCATAATTTTAAAAGCCTTTATTGGAGCAAGCCCATGATACATCAAATATACCATAATATCATCACGACAACCAATCGTTTCTTTAAAAGGAACTTTAATATGGCCATTTTCATCAGGTGTACATAAATCTTTAGCATTTCCAAGCCATACATCCGTACCATGCGATAGACCAGATATTTTAACAAGTTCCGCAAAGGTTGTAGGTTTGGTGTCTTCAACTAATTGAATAGTGAAAGCGGTTCCAAATTCTGGAATACCAAGTGTTCCTGTATTACACATTATTTGCTCCTTGGTAACGCCTAAGGCTTTCGTCGATGTAAAGATACTCATTGTTTCCTTATCATCTAAAGGAACTTTCATTATATCGGTTCCAGATTGAAGCTGAATTAATCTTAACTGGGTGGGATCAGAATGCCCTAAAATATCTAGTTTCAAAACACATTCTTCAATCGAATGATAATCAAAGTGTGTTGTTCGCCAGTCAGCTGTTACATCTTCAGCGGGGTACTGAACAGGCGTAAAATTATAACAAGACATATAGTCAGGAATAACAACTATACCACCTGGATGTTGTCCCGTTGTTCTTTTGACACCTGTACATCCAACAGCAAGTCGCTCAACTTCAGCTGTTCGCATAACAATATTTTTATCTTCACAGTAACCTTTAACAAATCCAAAAGCGGTTTTGTCAGCAACCGTTCCAATCGTTCCTGCTCTATAGACATTATCAGCACCAAATAAAACCTTTGTATATGCATGCGTACTAGCTTGATTTAAATCCGAAAAGTTTAAATCAATATCAGGAACTTTATCAGCATTAAAGCCAAGGAAAGTTGCAAATGGCATATCCTGACCATCTTTAATAAGAGGTATATGACAATTTGGGCACATTTTATCAGGTAAATCAAATCCTGATGAATATGTTGCTCCTAAAGAATTACCATTTTCATCTTCAAAAATACTTATTTTGCATTTTTGACATCTATAATGAGCAGATAAAGGATTAACTTCGGTTATACCCATTAATGTAGCTACGAAACTAGATCCAACGGAACCACGTGAACCTACAAGATATCCTTCATTATTAGAATGTTTAACAAGTCTTTGAGCAATCAAATAGATAGGATCAAAGCCAGCACCGATAACACCACCTAAGCGTTTTTTGACTTCTTTTTGAGCATTTTCATCATCTAAATCAGTTGTCTTTTTAACATAGTCAAAGACAAGTTTTTTAACATTATCAAACCCACTTACAATAACCTCATGAAGCATTTTGATAGCTTCATCATGTACTTTATCATCACTTAAACCTTGATCCTTTAAATTTTCACATATAGTATTTAAAACAGCATCCCCGTATAATTCGGTTGCGATTCTTTTTTCAATATTTTCAGGAAGAGGGTCACCATATAATTCTTTAGCCTTATCATAGACTAAATCGGTTACAACTCTAGGACAATCGAGATAAGATTTACCATCATCACTTTTAACCCTTGGAGAAAAAGGAATACCACCTGTATCAGGTATAACCTCAATAATATCAACCATATCTAATATTTTATTGGTATTTTCAACAACAATTTTATAAGCAAGATCAGCATCTAAAAAGGAAAAATCATCAAGCATTTCTCTTGTTGTGCGAAAATGCTGACTTGGAATTTCGGTTATATCTCTTTTAGCAAGAGGATGTCTACCGCCTCCAGGTACTTTTTGATTGACAATAATTTGTCTATATATTTTATCTTTTCGGTAAAAATGATGAACATCACCGGTTGCGACAATTATTTTTCCAGCATCCATACACGCATTAATAATTTTTTTGATATGTTCTTTAAGTTCCATTTCACTCTTAAAATCACCAATTTGAATTAAGTGATTATAAACTTCTGGTGGTTGTACTTCTACATAATCATAAAAATTGATAATATTGGTAAGTTCTTCACCTTCTTTACTTCTTGCTTCTGTAAAGACTTCTGATTCATAACAACCACTACCTATTAAGATACCTTCTCTTAATTCTTGTAACTTACTTCTTAATATACGTGCATTTTTGTAATAATAAACCGTATTAGCAAGGGATATAATTTCAAACAAATTTTTAAGACCTTGCTGCGTCATAGCAATCGCATTAAAATGATAAGTTCGACCAAATTTATATATTTCATCTTTCGAAATTAAATTACTTAAATCACTTATTTTTTCAATTTTTTGCATTTCAAGTTTTTTTAGCATTTTATGGAAAACTAAAGCTGTTCCTTCAGCATCATAATCAGCCCTATGATGAGCATCTTCATCCCATGGTACATTATACCTTTTAACAAGTGCTGACAAATTATGTCTTGTATATCCTTGGTCAATTGCTCTAGCAAGTTCAAGGGTATCGATAACTGTATTTTTAAATGTTCCTAAGTTATATTTTTTCATAGCCATTTCGATAAAAGATATATCAAATTTAGCATTATGGGCTACCATAGGTAAAGAACCCGTCCACTCTAAAAATTTCTTTGTTACAGTTTCTTCTTCATCTTTACCCTTTACCATATCATCAGTAATACATGTTAAGGCTGTAATTTTATCTGGTATATGTCTTTTAGGATCAATTAATTCATCAAATCGATCAATAATACTCCCATCTTTGATTTTGACAGCACCAATTTCAATCATTTGATCTCCGCCACCCGCATTAAATCCAGTTGTTTCCGTATCAAAGACAACATAAGTATTATCAAGTAAGGAATCATCCGTTGGACGTATAACGATATTAACTGTATCATCTACTAAAACTAATTCTGTTCCGTATAAACCTTTAAATAAAGGTGGATTTTTTAAAAGTTCTTTTTGCTTTTCTATTTCCTTATTGATTTCTTCTTTATTAGCTCCTTCTTCGTTTAAACTATTTTCTAACTTTTCAATTTCACTTTTGATACCATTTATAATATCCTTATTATGTTTTTTTATAATGCCAAAAGATATAGGAAAGGCTTGACAACCTGAATGATCGGTAATAGCAACACCTTTATATCCCATTTGAATCGTTTTTTCAACAAGTTCACATGTATGTTTGCCAAGATCTAATTTTGTAACACCATCCATCTGACTCATCATCGTATGTGCGTGAAGTTCAACTCTTTTGATAGGAGCATCATCAATTAATTCGTCGTTTTTTCGGTCGCTGATATTAATATCTCTAACTTGCAAAGTTAGTTCTTTAGAATATTTATCATCTTTAATATTACCTTTCATCTTATA
>CANQDH010000075.1 GCA_947591565.1 uncultured Bacilli bacterium
TTCTTAGAACAGCAACTCTTCGTTTTTTAGAATATCAAAATGTGGATGAATATCTAGCGAAAATTGTTAAGATTATGAAAGAGAATTATCCAAATTATAAAAGGAATCCATATTTTAAAAAATCAAGTAAGAAGTTACAAATGCTTTCTAATCTTGCATATCATCAACATTATTTCCTTCTAAAAATGATAAAAAAATTGAGTAATAGATAGGTAAAAACATGAAAAAAATACTTTTTTTACAAATAAGAGATGATACTAATGGTGGTATATGGTTTGTTCATAAAACGCTAGCAACATCATTTATGGAAATGGGTTATGATGTTAAAATCATATCTATAAGAAAAGCAAATATAAAGGTATGTGATACTTATAACATTAGCGAAGAAGTTATTAACTTGAAAGATAAATGGGAAATTACGCATAAAAAAGATGTTTATCACGGGTTTAAAAAAGGTCCTTTATATGGCACTAAAGTATTGTTTCAATATTTAAATGATTATGTTAAATTAAAGAAAGATTATCGACATTTAAAAAAAGCTATTATTAATTACAATCCTAATTATATCGTTGCAAGTCATTATCAAGTATTACCCGGTATACCTAAAAAATATTTAAAAATGACCATCAATGTTCATCATACATCTTATGAGATGCTAAATATTTATACTGATAATAAGAAAAAACTTTTAAAATTAAAAAAGAAATTGTATTTTGTATGGTTATCTCAAAATTCTTTAAAAAAGGCTTTAGATGATGGGTTTAAAAATAGTTTTCATATTTATAATCCTCTTAAATTTGAAATAGATTTAGTTGCAAATGTAACTAAAAATAAAAAACTTATAACTATTGCTCGTTTAAGTGATGAAAAACAAATTCCTTTAATGATTAAAATAGTTAAAGAAGTTTTTAAGAAAGAACAGTTTAAAGATTGGTCTTTTGATATTTATGGGTACGGGGAACTTGAAGAAGAAGTAAAAAAAGAAGAAACCAAGCAAATTCATTTTATGGGTGCTACTAACGCACCAAGTAAAGTTTTACTTCATAGTTCTATTTACTTATGTACATCGAAGTTTGAAGGATTTAGTTTGAGTATTATAGAAGGTTATGAATGCGGACTCCCATGTATTTCTTTTGATTTTGGGGAAACGGCTAATGAAACTATTTTGGATAATAAAACAGGTTTTCTTGTTAAACAAAATGATATAGAAAGTTTTGTTCAAAAACTTGAAGAATTGATGACTGATAACGATAAATTAATGCAAATGAGCATCCAAGCTAAACAATATAGTAAACAGTTTCATAAACAGAAAATTGTAAATGAATGGCTCCATTTATTTGAAAAAATAGATAAGGAAGACTGATAAAATGAAATTAAGTGTTATTGTTCCTTGTTATAATGTATCTACGTATGTTGGAAAATGCTTAGACAGTATTATAGATAATAATATAGACGATATGGAAATTATTGCCATAAATGATGGAAGCACTGATAATACACTAAGTATTTTAAAAACATATAAAAAAAAATATCCTAAATTAATTAAAATTATCGATGAAGAAAATAGTGGTTTATCAATGGCTCGTAATGCTGGTTTAAAAGTAGCTAAGGGAGAATATATATCTTTTATTGATAGTGATGATTATATTGAAAAAGATATGTATAAAACGATGCTTAAAAAAGCTAATCATTCCTTTGATATTGTTATTTGCGGCGTTAATATGGTATATCCATCATATACCAAAAAGATTTCTTCTGGCTTAAATGGTGATATTTTAAATATGGAAAGCGCTAAAACGATTATGAATAATTGGTTTACAGCTATATGGAATAAAATTTTTAAAAAAGAAATTCTTAACAATATAGAATTTAAAAAAGGTATTTGGTATGAAGATGTAGAATTTTTATATCGTCTTTTACCTAAAATAACAACCGTTGGGGTCGTAGATGGTTATTATTATAATTATATTCAAAGGATGGATTCCATAACATATACCTATAATCATAAACTTTATGATCTAATCGATAATTTTGATGGTATCTTAGAATATTATCAAAAAAATAATTTATATCATAATTATAAAGATGAATTAGAATATGGTTATGTTAGGTATTTATATGGTACTTTTATAAAACGATTAGCCAAAATGAAAAATAAAAAAGAATTTAAAAAAGGGTATAAAATTGTTAAACAGAAAGTCAAAACTCATTTTCCTAAATATCAAAAAAATAAATATTTAACAGGGAAAAAAGGCTTATATTTAAAATATTTTAATTATCCTTTAGCTATGCTTATTTATTATACCCAAAAAAATAAAATGAATTAAGGTGATACGATGAAAAAGGTTATGTTTATAGCAAGTACAGGAGGTCATTTAACCGAAATTTTAGAACTTTCTCCTTGTTTTTCTAAATATAATTTTAGTCTTGTAACAGAAAAAACAAAAAGTAACTTATGTTTAAAACAAAAATATCCAGGAAAAGTTCATTTTATCATATCTGGTACATATACAACGAAAAAAGCAAAACTAATTTATCCTTTTAAACTTTTATGCAACTGTTTTATTTCCCTTTTTTTGTTATTAAAATTGCGTCCTAGTGTGATTGTTACAACAGGTTCACATAATGTTGGCCCTATGTGTGCCCTTGGTAAAATATTTCGTAAAAAAATTATTTTTATTGAGACCTTTGCTAACCGTGAAAGTCCTACAAAGGCTGGAAAAATCATTTATAAATTTGCGGATTATTTTATTGTTCAGCATAAAGAAATGCTAAAATATTATCCTAAGGCTATATATGGTGGTTGGATTTTTTAAGGAAGTGATGAAATGATTTTAGTAACTTTAGGTACGCAAGATAAACCTTTTACGAGGTTATTAGAAGGTGTTCAAAAGATGATTGATAATGGTATAATTCATGATGAAGTATATGTTCAAGCAGGTTGTACTAAATTTTCGTCCAAGGATATGCATCTTTTTGATTTAATGCCAATGGATAAATTTGATGACCTTATGAATAAAGCCGATTTAGTTATTACACATGGTGGTGTTGGTAATATTATAAATGCTCTAAAAAAGAAGAAAAAAATTATTGCTTGTCCTAGACTTTCCAAATATAAAGAACATATAAATGACCATCAAAAACAAATTATCGATAATTTTTCTAAAAAAGGATTTCTTTTAGCCCTTAACGATGATTTTAGTAATTTTGAAGAAATTCTTTTAAAGGTTAAAACTTTTAAAGCAAAAGAATTTCAAAGTAATACTTCAAATATGATTAAATTAGTTGAAGAATTAATTGATAAATAGAACATTTTAAAATATGATGAATAAAAAATAATAGGAGTAGTATATGTTAAAAAAAATAAAAAATTTAGTAAATGCCATTATGATGGTTGTTACTTTTATTATGATCATTTATTTTATAGTAAATAAGATGCCTAGTCGTTTACTTTCATGTTTTTGTTTATATCCGCTTATATTGCTACCATTTATAGTTAACAAAATAGGATATAAAATAAATAATAATTTAACATTTATATATACCATATATCTTTTTTTCGCCCAGTTTTTGGGTTCCATTATCAATTTATATAAAATGATATGGTTTTATGATTTAATAATCCACTTTATATCAGGCTTTTTATTAATTATGTTTCTTGTATCTATTTCGAATTTAAGGCGCGAAACACATCCGTTTATTTATAGTATAGGCTTTGTTTCTTTTATATCCCTTTTATGGGAAATATTTGAATTTGTAACGGATTTGTTATTAAAAACCAATATGCAGCATTTAGAAACAGGTACACGTGATACAATGGAAGATATAATTATATCTTTAATAGGTGGTATGGTAGGATATTTATTACTTGCAAAGGATAAGAAAAATTATGAATAAATGGCAAAACAAAATATACCGATTTATGTATGGAAGATACGGGTTTGATGAATTATATAAATTGAATCTTTTTATATATTTTCTTCTTTTAATCATTAATTTATTTATAAACTCTATTATTATCATATATATAGAACTATTTCTTTTATTTATTATTTTTTATCGTCTTTTTTCTAAAAAAATTAGTAAAAGGAAAAAAGAAAATGATATATATCTTAGTATCAAAAAACGTATAAGTAATTTTCTTCATTACCGAAAATTAAAATGGCAAGATCGTAATACCAAATTATATAAAAAGTGTCCTAAATGAAAAACCATTTTAAGACTTCCTTTAAAAAAAGGAAAACATACGGTCAAATGTCCAACTTGTCATTATCCATTTACTGTAAAGTGCAAGAAAAACGAAAAAATAAAAATCGAAATTATAAAGTAAATGTCAAGCGCAATTGTTTTTTTACTCTTTTTTTGTTATTATTATGGTAGAAGAGTAGTGATGTTATGAAAAAAGTATTTATTTTTTTACTTTCAGCATTATTAGCATGCGGATATTATTTTCAAGATGAAATTAAAGCTTTATTAGTTAGTCAAAATAGTTATAAACTTGAAGAAATACCTGATTATAATGATAGTCCATACGTTATCATAAATAACAATATTCCATCCTTTAGTGATGAAGACTATCAAACGTCATCTTTTGAAAAATATTCTGATTTAGATATCTTAGATAGAGCAGGCGTTGCTTTTGCAAACATAGGTAAAGACTTAATGCCAACTAGTGAAAGAGGTTCGATTGGTATGATTAAACCAAGCGGCTGGCATACTGTTAAATATGACCATATTGATGGTAAATATTTATATAATAGATGTCATTTAATAGGATATCAATTAACTGGTGAAAACGCTAATGAAAAAAATTTGATTACTTGTACAAGATATATGAATACCGTAGGTATGTTACAATTTGAAAATAAAGTTGCTGAATATATAAAAGAAACAGGCAATCACGTTTTATATCGCGTAACGCCTATTTATGAAAACGCGAATTTACTTGCATCTGGGGTTCAAATAGAAGCAAGTTCTGTTGAAGATAGATGTAAAGATATATGTTTTAATGTTTATGTATATAATGTTCAAGATGGAATTGAAAT
>CANQDH010000076.1 GCA_947591565.1 uncultured Bacilli bacterium
GATATTGAAATTAATAAAAAAGCCGTTGCTAAATTTAGAAGAGAAGGAAATATATTTGTTATCGCTACAGGTAGAAGTTATCTTGATTTTCGTAATAAAGTAAATATGTATAATTTGGAATATGATTATGTAATTATTAACCATGGTGCAACAATATTAGATAAAAACGATAATGTTTTTGCCAATTTTTCAATAGATAAGGAAATCATAAATAATATTAAAGAGGATTTGCAATTATCTAAAGCTATAGAAAATTTTTGCTGTAGTAAATTAGAAAGTAGAGTTCCCTTTGAACATAGTGATTTAACAAAGATACATGCTAAATATAATTCAAAAGAAGAGGCAATGCTTATTAATAATGTTATAAATAATAAATATGCAGATTATATTCATTCTTATTATGTGATAGAAAATTCCTTAGAAATAATTTCAAATAAAACGAATAAGTCAAAAGCGATAAATTTATTACTAGATAGATTAAATATATTAAAAGAAAATGTTTATACAATAGGTGATGGTTATAGTGATATAGAGATGATTAAAGATTTTAATGGATTTGCAATGTTTAATTCAGTATATGAATTAAAGAATTTAGCTATCAAAAAATACAAAAGTGTTTCACATTTAATAGATGAAATAATATAGGTGGTAGTTATGAAAAATAAAAAATTAGAAGGAAATATAATTATAGCCATAAATGCAATGAAAAAAATAATGGTACTATTCCTAGGGCCTTTTTTAACTGCATATTTTATTAAAACTTCACAGGAAAGTATTGTTGATTTATCTATATATTATATATTTTCATATACATTACTTGCAACCGGGAGTTTTATTGTCGCAAGTATAATCAAAAATAAATTTAGAATAGGTATGTTTCGAATTGGCGTTATATTAAATTTCTTTTATATATTAACAATCATTCTTTTAAAAGAAAAGATTGTAAATCATTTAGTATTAATATCTCTTTTATATGGCATATCTTCTAGTGTATATTGGTTTCCATATAATTTATTTGTCATCAATAAAATTGACAATAATTATAGAACTGAATACACCGTTAAATCTAAAATTGTTGCATCAATTATTGGAGTATTATGTCCTATATTGTTAGGATCAATAATAACTGCTACTAACTATGAATTAACAGCCATTATTATTTTATTTATATCATTAGTTCAAATAATACTTTCCTTTTTATTAACACCAGAACAAGAAAATAATTTGCCTAAATTTAATTTAAGAAAAACATGGAAAAAATTAAAGAATAATGAGCAAATAAGGAAGATGTCTATTGTGGAATTTTTTATAGGGATGAATGTAAGTTATGGGGCTTTAGAAATAATTATGACAATATTGATATTTAATTCATTTAAAACAAATTTAAATCTTGGAATTATTACCTCAATAACATCTATATTATCAATCATAATCGTTCATTTATATGGAAAAATTTATAGAAATAAAGATGATAAAAAAATAATTATTATATCTAGCATTTTACCGGTTTTATCAGTATTATTACTACTATTTTGGAAAAATAACATAACGATAATCATTTATAATATTTGCTACGTTATTTTTACATCACTACTTACAGTAACAAGGGAAATACGATTATATAATATATCAGATAGTTACATTGTAGATAAGAGTAATCAAATTGAATTTTTTGCGATTAGAGAAGGTATCTTAAATGGTGGTAGAATTATAGGATATTTAATGCTTTTATTTGCTGGTATGAGTAGTAATCAATTAATACTAAATATAGTTATGGTATTACTTACATTATCTATATTAGTGATGGGTATAAATATTAAAAAGATAAAAAAATTTGATAAGTAAGGATAAAATAATTTTATTTAGGAATATCTTAATAATTTATCATAAATTTATCAAATATTGATGACTTATAAAAATAGTTAACATTTATTTTTGACTAAAAAAAATATAAGTGATACAATTTTCTTAGGTGAAGTTTATGAAAACTAAATACAATTTGTATGCATATGAAAATGATTTATATAGCAAAGGATATAATTATATTGGTGGCACAGATGAAGCAGGAAGAGGACCATTGTATGGACCAGTTGTAGCGGCGTGCTGCGTTCTTCCTAAAGACTTTAAATTAGATGGCTTAACAGATTCTAAGCAACTAACGGAAAAAAAGCGTGAAGAATATATACAATATATCAAACAACATGCTCTAGCTTATGGCATAGGTATTGTAGATAGTAAAGAAATAGATAAAATAAATATTTATGAAGCCTCAAGAAAAGCGATGATGATAGCCATTTTAGAAGTTCAAAAGAAACTTAAATTAGATTATGTATTAACAGATGCTATGCCACTACCAGACTTAGATATACCAAGTTTAGCTATTATCAAAGGTGATGCTAAAAGTATAAGTATTGCCGCAGCTTCCGTGATTGCTAAAGTAACAAGAGATCATATGATGCTTGAAATAGATAAAAAATATCCGCAATATGGTTTTGCTTCCCATAAAGGTTATCCAACAAAAAAACATTTAGAGGCACTTCATACGTATGGTTTAATTGATGGATATAGGCTAACATATGGTCCTGTTAAAGAAATAGTAGAAAAACATAATTTAACATAATTTATGAAATTTATACCCATATTTTTTTCATAAAATAAAGTAAAAGGTGATAAAGATGTATAAAATATGTCTAGTTGAAGATGAAATCAATTTATCTAATCTTATTAAAACATACTTAGAACACGCTAATTATGAAGTTTTATGTTTATATAGTGGTGAAGAAGCTTTAGAACACATAGATGATCAAATACATTTGTGGATTTTAGATATCATGTTAGGTGGTAACGTAAGTGGCTATGATATTATTAAAAAAATAAGAGAAAAACATAATGTACCAGTCATTTTTACCTCCGCAAGGGATCAAGATTTAGACAAAATTATCGGACTTGAACTTGGAAGTGATGACTATATAACAAAACCATATTCTCCTAAAGAACTTGTTTTAAGGGTAAACAATATTATCAAAAGAGTTTACTCTGATAATAGTGAACAACTTACTTATAATGATTATCAAATTGATATTACCAAACGAACCGTTACCGAAAAAGGTAAAGAAATACTACTTACAACTTTAGAATTTGATTTACTTATTATGTTTGCCCAAAATAAAGGTAAATCTTTTAGTAGAGAAGATGTTCTTAAAAATGTTTGGGGCGATGATTATTTTGGTAGTGATAGAGTTGTTGACGATTTAATAAGAAGACTTCGCAAAAAAATGCCTCATCTTAAAATAAATACCATTTATGGTTTTGGATATAGACTTATATGAAAAAAATTAATTTAAGTCTTTATAAACAATTAATATCGATTGGTATTATTATATTTGGTATTATTTTTATTAGTTTAGGAATTTTACTACCAAAAGTTTTACTTCCTATTTATGAAAAAAATGTATATGAATATTTAAAAGAACCACTAGTATTTGTCGAACATGATGCCCTTAACCAAAATCTTGAAACCGAAGTAGCGTATATTTATTTAAAATATGAAGGCTCTATGATTATATCTGAAAATTTTAAAGATGTCGTATCTATTCCTCCAACGGAAATTGTTAAAAATTTAAATGGTCAAAGTTATGGTAAAATTAAATATTACGGACAGACATATTATTTTAATTCATCGCCCATTCAAGATGGATTAAAACTCGCTATTACTAATAATAGCTATATATTACAAATTAGAAAAGATATTATTAATACCATTTTTCCTATCATCTTTATAACGTTAGTTATTATTATTGCCTTAGTTATTTTGTGGGCTAAAAACCTTATATCTAAAATTGAATATTTGAAAGAAAAAGTCGAAAATTTAGATAATGATAATTATAAAAATAAAAAAGAGTTGCGTGCTGATGATGAATTAAAAATGTTATCGGATGCGATTGATAATATGAAAATAACTTTAAAAAAACAAGATGAATATAAAAATCAAATGTATCAAAATATATCTCATGATTTTAAAACACCACTTACGGTTATTAAGTCTTATTTAGAAGCCTATGAAGATGGTATGGAAACAGGCGCCAAAACTCATGATGTTATTAAAGAAGAGGTTAATAAACTTGAAAATAAAGTACATTCTCTTTTATATTTAAATAAATTATCATATATAAGTGATTCTAAAAAATTTAAAAATGAAAAAACAGATATATCGATTATCCTTAAAAATTCTATTCCCAAATTTAAAATTCAAAGAAATGATGTCGATTTTAAAATATACTTAAAAGATCAAACTATTTATAAAGGTAGTTATGATATGTGGGAAGCTATTATTGATAATATTTTAAATAATTTTATAAGATATGCTGATAAAGTCATTAAAATAACAATCAAAAATAATCAATTATCTTTTTATAATGATGGACCTAATATTGATGAAAATATTTTAAATGATCTTTTTACGCCTTATAAAAAAGGTATAAATGGTCAGTTCGGTCTAGGTTTATCTATCGTTAAAAAAACTTTACACTTATGCGGATATGAAATAAGTGTTAAAAATGAAAAAAAAGGCATTAGTTTTATTATAAAAGAAAAGTAAAACCTTGCTTTTTTTTGTCCTTTGTAGTAATATAATTCCCATAGAGAAGTGATTTTGATGAAAATAACTGAAGAAAATAAGAAAATTATAGATGAATGGTATAGTCAGTTCCAAAAATTTGATAGGTTAAATATTAATGATGCTAAGAATCTATATCAAAAGTATATGCAAGAAGCAAATGAAGATGTTAAGTTAAAACTTAGAGAACAATTAATATATGGAATGATGCATGTCGTTTATAATCTTTTAAGTAATTCTCATATGGACTATTTTAAATCGTCATTATATACGATGGATGATATTATTTCAGAAACAGTTAATTATTTAATTGATTGTATAGATGAAGGAAAACTTTTAAAAATGAAGTTTTTTAGCTCTTTATTTGGCCGAGATTATTATTTATTTATATC
>CANQDH010000077.1 GCA_947591565.1 uncultured Bacilli bacterium
CTTGAAAAAAATAATACTATATCTGATGATAGAATAAAACTTTTAGAAAAACTAAAAAAAATACGTATTGAAAATACCCTTTGCAATTTAAAAAAATCACTTATTAAAGATATAACATTAAAAATAGATAATATAAAAAATTACCTAATAGATCCGGATTATAGTGATGTTGCTAGTTTGATTCTCGATGGAACAATTAAAGCGGCAAGTCCTAATAACATTATATTTGTATATGAAAGTGAAAATATAGAATTAAATTTTAATTTAAAAATAGACCAAATCGAAAAGATTTTCTCCAAAATTGACTTAGAAAACTATAAAGTCATAGCAACAAATAGTGATGACTGGAATAATATAAAAGAAGAATTTAATTCAAAAACAAGAAAATATACCTATCAAGATGATGAAAAAATCATCGCTGAAATATTTAAAAAAAGCGAGGAGCAAACTGAAAAAAATAGTATTGAAACAGAGTTTAATGATATAATAGAATATGAAAAATAGAAAAGAGGAATTAATATGAACATTCAAGCAATGATGAAACAAGCCCAAAAATTACAAAAAGATATGATGGAAGAAAAAGAAAAAATAGATAAAATGGAATTTGAGAGTACAAATTCTTTTGTAGCTGCCAAAGTAAATGGCAAAAAAGAAGTAATGGAAGTAAAAATAAATCAAGAAAAATTAGATAAAGAAGATATTGAAATGTTACAAGATATTATTATGGTTGCCATTAATAATTGTCTAAAACAAGTTGATGAAGAAACAGAAAAGAAAATGGGAAAATATACACAAGGAATGCCAGGTTTATTTTAATGAAATATCCTGAAACATTAAACCAAGTAATTGATTGCTTTAAACATTTACCAGGAATTGGTGAAAAAACAGCTGAGCGTTTAGCCTTAGCTCTACTTGAATATGATGATAATATGCTTGAAATATTTTCATCATCAGTTGCTAGTTTAAAACAAAAAGTAAAACAATGTGAAATATGTCATAGCTTTTCTGAAAATAATATTTGTGATATATGTTTAGATAAAAATAGAGAACAAAACACACTTTGTGTAGTTGAAACACCAAAGGATGTTATATCTATTGAAAGAATAGGAACATATAAAGGAAAATATCATGTTTTAGATGGTTTAATTTCACCAGTGAATGGTAAAAATCCTGATGACTTAAACATTAAAACACTTTTAGATAGAATTAAAAATGAACAAATAAAAGAAATAATATTGGTACTAACGCCAAGTATTGAAGGCGAAACAACCGCTCTTTATATTACTAAAAAAATTGATGATAAAAATATCATTATTTCTAAAATAGCTCATGGCGTTCCTATTGGAGCAAATATGGACTATATTGATACATTAACCTTAGAAATGGCTTTAGAAAATAGAACTGTAATATCACGTTCATAAAATGTAAAATAAGACATAATATTTTTTAGAGGCGATAAAAGTGCTAAAAAAAATATTTTCTGTTGTAAAAAAAATTGTTTTCTATTCTTTTTTGTTATATGGATATAATTTAATAACTAAACCTCTAAATGTTATGATACCTATTAATCTTATTTCTGTAGGTGCTTTAACTATTTTTGGAGTACCAGCCTTATTTTCCTTTATACTAATATTTATATTAATTTACTGATTATTTACTGAGGTGTAAAATGTTAGAAAAGTACAAAGAAACGCAGATAGAAGCATATAGAATCCTCGAAAATGCTATAAAAAAAAATGAGCATTCTCATGCTTATATATTTGAAACAAATGGTAATTCTGAAGGAATGGACTTAGCAAAATCGTTTGCCAAGGCTCTTTTTTGTGTTAATACAAATGATAAAGATAATATTTGTCAAATGATTGACAGCAATAATTTTCCTGAATTAGAAATAATTGATCCAGAAGGAATAGTTATAAAAAAGGAAGAAATAGAACAGTTGCAACAACATTTTTCTAAAAAACCTCTTTACAGTGATAAAAAAATATATATTATTAATAATGCTGATCGATTAAATAAATCATCCGGAAATGCTTTACTTAAATTTTTAGAAGAGCCTGATCAAGATATCGTAGCCATTTTAATTACAGCAAATATTTATGAAATGTTAGAAACGATTGTTTCTAGGTGTCAAATCATAACTTTACATAAGAATATATTACAGTTAAATGAGTATAGTGGGGAAGATAAAATATTGTTATCCATAAATAAAACCCAAGATGAAATTAAAAATCTTTTTAGTGAAAATGACTATCCTAAATGCTTGACAGATGCGATTGATTTTATCAATTATTATGAAAAATATAAATTAGATAGTTTTATTTATATAAATGATAAATGGTTTAGTATGTACAAAGAAAAAGAACAATTCGAAGTAGCCTTTAAAATAATGACTCTTTATTATATTGACATATTAAAAAAAGCATGCGATACTAAAATAGAAATATTTTCAGATTATGAAAAAGAAATAAGTATGCTTGCAAATAAGTTACCTATATCAAATATATGTAAAAAAATAAAAATAATGGTCAAATTGACAAAAAAAATAAAAGAAAATAATAATTTAAATTTAATAATGGATAAATTAATCATTGAATTAGGAAGAAGTGATCAAATTGTCTAATATTGTAAAGATAAAATTTTATAATAATAAATTATGTTTTTGTGAAAATTCCAATCTAAATTTAAAAAAAAATTTGACAGTTGTTGTCAGTACCCCACGTGGGTTAGAATTTGGAATGGTCCAAGAATTAGATACGAAACAATATATTGAAGATGATTTAAAAAATAATAAACTTGTGCGCATCGCTACTAAAAAAGATTATCAGCAACATTTAAGTAATATAAAAGAGGAAAAACATGCTTTACAAATATGTAAACAATTAAGTGAAAAAAATAAATTAAATATTCAAATTTTAGACGCTAATTTTACCTTAGATCGTGCACAGCTTATGTTTCGTTTTATTTCCGATACGAGAATTGATTTCCGTAATCTTGCTAAAGATTTAGCCTATGAATATCATACGAGAATTGAATTACGACAAATAGGTATAAGAGATAAGGCTAAAGAAATAGGAGGCATTGGTCAGTGCGGAAGAAGACTTTGTTGTTCAAGTTTCTTAAACGATTTAAATTCGGTATCCATAAGTATGGCTAAAAATCAAAATATCTCGCTTAATCCAAATAAAATAAATGGTTGTTGTGGAAGACTTTTATGTTGCTTAAATTATGAAGATAAAATGTATACAACTTGTAAAAAAGGTTTACCAAATATTGGTGATAAATATAAATCTGAAAATGGTGATGGAACAGTTGTATCTGTAAATACCCTAAAAAGAACAATTAAAGTTGACTATGGAAAAACGGGCGTTTTGGAGGAAATAATTAATTAATGGAAGTTTTAAATGATTTACTTGCCTATAAAGATTTAAAGATATATCAAAATACTGATATGTTTAGTTTTTCTTTAGATTCTGTTTTATTAGCCCGTTTTGTGAAAATAAATAAAAATGTCAAGCAAATTTTAGATATAGGAACAGGAAATGCACCTATTCCATTAATATTGTCAACTAAAACGAAAGCAAATATTATTGGTGTTGAAATACAAAAAGATGTTTACGACTTAGCACTCAAAAGTGTAATTTACAATAATTTACAAGATAGGATAAATGTGCTTAATGGAGATATAAATGAACAAGTAAAAAATTGGAATACCGAGATGTTTGACATCATTACTTGTAATCCTCCATTTTTTAAAGTTACCCAAAATGTTACTTTAAATGAAAGTGAATATAAAAAATATGCTCGTCATGAACTATATTTGAATTTAGAACAAATTGTAAAAATTAGTAAAAAATTACTTAAAAATAATGGTTCATTAAATATAGTTCATAGGCCAGAAAGATTTGTTGAAATTATATCTTTAATGAGAGCAAATGGCATCGAACCAAAAAGAGTAAAATTTATCTATCCCAAGAAAAAGGAAAACGCAAATATCGTCTTAATCGAAGGAGTTAAAATGGGAAAACCCGGAATCATTGTCGAGCCTCCTTTAATTGCTCATAATGCTGATGGTTCTTATACAAGTGAAATAAAAAAATTATTTAAATAGAGGTGATTTTGATGTCGCAGAAAAGTTATGATAAAAGTCCAACATTATATTTAATTCCAACACCTATTGGAAATATGGATGATATGACCTATAGAGCCGTTTTAACTTTAAAAGAAGTTGATGTTATTTTTTCTGAAGATACAAGAGTAACATCTATGTTATTATCACATTTTGATATTAAGAAAAAATTAATATCTAGTCATAGTTATAATGAAACAAATAATTTTGATAAATTATTATCATATTTAAATGAAGGTAAAAATGTTGGTCTTGTAACAGATAGGGGGACACCTGTGATAAGTGATCCCGGATATCAACTTGCCAAATGTGCCATAGAAAATAATTTTAACGTTGTTGCTCTTCCGGGTACAACGGCTTTTGTTCCTGCTTTAATTGCATCAGGCTTAAATCCATCACCATTTTTATTTTATGGTTTTTTAAGTAATAAACAAAGTAAAAGAAGAAAAGAATTAGAAAAACTAAGTTCTTATCCCTTTACTTTAATCTTTTATGAAGCCCCACATCGTTTAGCTGAAACGTTAAAAGATATGTTAGATACTTTGGGAAATAGAAAAATATCCATTTCCCGGGAAATAAGTAAAAAATTTGAAGAAATATATCGTTCTAATTTAGAACAGATTGCCTCAGAAGTGCAAGATGCAAAGGGTGAATTTGTTATTGTTGTCGATGGAAATTATGAAGAAAAAAATTTTGATAATTTATCAATAATTGAACATGTTAATTTATATATCAAAGAAGGAAAAAGTGTTAAAGATGCTATGAAGTTAGTTGCAAAGGAAAGAAATATTCCTAAAAATATAGTATATGCTGAATATCACAAAAAGGAGAAATAATTATGACAAAATTAGTTGTTGGTCTTGGTAATCC
>CANQDH010000078.1 GCA_947591565.1 uncultured Bacilli bacterium
GATATAAAAAGATAGCCTCTTTAAGTTATAATACACTTGCAAGATAACTAAATGATTAAATGTTTTGAAAGAGTATGATATAATAATTATTGGAGATAACTATATGAACGATAAAAATAATAAACAAATACAAAAAGCAAGGCAATTTTGCCAAGAGGTAAAACAACTTGCTCAAAAATATAATGTACCATTCTTTGTTGTAACAGATGGAGCTAGTGCTACATCTAATAATGGTTGCCCTGCTGTCAAAAATGCTAGAGATAACCATATTTTATGGGAAAAAGAAAATGGATATGATCCTAACGAGGATTGGGGTAAAGATTTTTAATATAGTTTTCATATGAACAAACAATATGTAACATAAAGGTGATGAAATAAAATGATTATTAATAAATTTTTACAAATATTTTCAGATGAATATATAACCTCTAAATCTATAAATAAATTATTAGAATTTACCAAAAAGACATTACCTTCAGATGGAACTGATAATATTTTTATTGGGTGTGTACTTATAATGTTTGATATTGGATTTACGGGTCCAGCATCTTGCCATGAATACCTATCATCTATTGTTCAGTCAGGAAAACAAAAAATAGGTAATACTAATTTATTGTATTTTTATGTTAATCGAATTAATACAAATAAAATGGTTTCAAAATATTTAAAAAATATTAATCAAGACTCAAATTTTGAAAAACATATAGATTTAGTTATAGAATATTTAGAACAATTTTCTTTTGATTTTAGTGCAAAAATAAAAAGCACTTACGATAAAAAAACTAAAGAACAAGATAATAAATAATTAATTTTAAGATTAACAAATCGGCATATTCTTCCTTAGTGCCATATTGGTAATTACTTGTGTTTAGTTAAAAAGCGGTTTTAAAATCGTTTTTTTTAAATATTATAAACAATTAAAAACAGCTAGATTAAATCTAACTGTTTATTATTAATACTTGTCCTGGTTTTATTAAATTAGGGTTATTGCCAATAACATTTTTATTATCCTCATATATTTTATTCCATGTTGTATTATACATTCTAGCAATATATGATAAATGATCACCTTTTTTGACAGTATATTCTATAGTAGAAACATTATGAATAGTTAATACTTGTCCTGGTTTGATTAGATTAGGATTACTTCCAATAACATTTTTATTATCCTCGTATATTTTATTCCATGTTGTATTATACATTCTGGCAATGTGAGATAAGTAATCACCTTTTTTTACAGTATACTGAATACTATTTTGTTCATCTTTATTTGATGGTTCTTGATTTTGTGATGGTTCTTTTTCATCAGATGGTGTTTTCTCATCATCTTTTATTGAATCCTTAATTTCATCAATAGTCTCACCTTTTTTTAATCTATCAACAATGTTATAACTATCACTTTCTAACTCGCTATCAATTATATCAAGATATTCTTCCTTTTTATTTTCATCAAAACCTAATACAGCTTTTGAATTAATAATGGTAAGAGGTGTTTTGAAATCATTACTATCAAATTCAAAATATTCTAAAACTTTCATCATAAGTTCTTTATTATCTTCATCACTTACATCATAACTTTCAATTTTTAAAGATTTGTCAATAGAATTAAGATAATTTAATAATTCATCACAAGTATCTTTTTCACAAAAAACACTAATTGTAATATTTTTATCTTTCTCATCTTTCGTATCACATGCACATAAACCAACCAAAATAACCCCACTTAATAAAATCGTGCATATTTTCTTTAACATTAAACCTACATCCTTTCTTAATCATTTATTATAACATCTTTTTAAGAAAAGTGTATAGTTTTTTCATAATTTTGACAATTTTAGGAAAATTATGCTTAGAAAAGGCTTGATAACCAATAACATTTTGGTTATTATAATAGTAGGAGGAAATTTATGAATAATAAAGTTGTTATAATTGGTGCTGGTAATGTTGGTATGAGCTATGCTTACTGCTTATTAAATCAAAAAACTAATGTTCAAGAATTAGTGTTAATTGACATAAATGAAAAACGAATTGAAGGTGAAGCTATGGATTTAAATCACTGCTTACCTTTTGGGCCATCTAAAATAAGTATTAAAGCTGGTAATTACACAGACTGTAAAGGTGCCAAAATTGTTTGTATTGCAGCCGGAGCTAATCAAAATCCCGGTGAAACAAGAATGGATTTAATTCATAAAAACAGTGCCATTTTTGAAAGTATTGTTACACAAGTTATGGAAAATGGATTTGATGGCATCTTTCTCGTTGCTACTAATCCCCTTGATGTCATGACCTATTTAACTTGGAAATATTCCCATCTTGATACGAAACATATTATAGGCTCAGGGACTAGTTTAGATACGGCAAGATTAAGATATATTGTCGGTGAAAAATTGGAAATTAATCCTAAAAATGTCCATGCATACGTTATTGGTGAACATGGTGATTCTGAATTTATACCTTGGAATTGTGCCACTATTGGACCAGAACCAATTAAAAATTACCTAACAGATGAAGAAATGGAACAAATTCATGTTGATGTAAGAGATGCAGCATATGAAATTATTGAAAAAAAAGGTGCCACTTATTATGGTATCGGTATGTGTTTAACAAGAATTACAAATGCGATCCTAAATGATGAAAATAGTATTATAACCGTTTCTACTTACAATAAAGAACACAATATCTTTATTGGCATGCCAGCTATTATTAATAATGATGGTATTAAAGATATTGCTAAACTAACTCTTACAGATGAAGAACAAAAACAATTTAATCATTCGATATC
Organism: uncultured Bacilli bacterium; assembly: GCA_947591565.1. GTDB lineage: Bacteria > Bacillota_I > Bacilli_A > RF39 > UBA660 > UMGS1045. Next base: position 2,783 of record CANQDH010000078.1, read on the forward strand.
AACAATAAAAGAAGCTATTAACAATCTCTAGCTTCTTTTTTTAACTAACTGAAATCCTTTATCTTTTTTTGGAGCCTCTAGATTAGATGTATTACTATGTTGATAAGATAAAACCTTTATTTTTTTTAGATGCTTAGTATTTATTTTTGTATTATCAGAAAAAGTTCTTTTTAACTCTAATTCATCATCACTGACAAGCATTTTCTTTTGTTCTAATTTTAAAGTAATATTAGATAATTCTTCCATTTTTTCTTTTTGTTCTAATTCAATATTATGTTGTAAAGAAAAAGTATTATCTTTTTCAGTTATTTGTTCATTATTTAATTTAGAAAAAACAGTTTCATAATATTTTTGATATTTTATTTTTATAGTGTTATAACATAAAGTCATAGCTGTCGAAAAGGCTGTTACAATTAAAAGCATTGTCTTCAAACTAAATATTGCATTAAGTGAACAAGCTATACAAGGTATACAATTAATAGCAAAGCAAAATAAAAAACTAAGTAAAACGCCCCATATTTTATCTTCTTTATTTGTACATGAAGTAATATGGCCATATGCATATTTCTTTTTAGATATTCTCTTTATATTTTCACATAAATCTGCTTGTTGTTTTAATAAACTTTTAATATTTTCAAGAACATTTTTTTTATATACTAGATTGTCTTCTATATTGTAATTTTGAGTATAATTAGGATTCTTTTTTTGTTCATTTTCAAGTTTATTAATAGTCATTTTCAAAGTGTTGTTTATACAAGTAAGACTTTCTTTTTGAGTTAAATATTTTGTTTCTTCTTCAAATCTTTGTGAAAAAGTCTTAGATTTAGAAAAAACTTTTAACTTTTTTTGAAATTTAATTTTTTTAATTAGATTTACCATTAATGTTGAAATAGAAAAGGAACCTATAACCATTCCAAAATAACTACAATATATAGTTAAAAAAGGAAGACCCAGTGATGTCAAAATAATAGTACTACCTATTCCAATCATAACAGATGGTATTAAACCAATTATAAGCGAAAGAACATTTTTATATACTTTTCGTTTTTCCAATATATCAATTTTATTATTTAAGTCATTTATAATTTCATTATTTATACTAATTTGTTGTTGTAATCTATTTTTTGCACCAGCATAACTATTTAGATTCATATAAATCCTCCACAAATGATATGTTATAACAATCACATAAAAAAGTCAATAGGAATTTTTGACATAAAAAGGCATAGAAAAAGTGATTGATTAATCACTTTTATTTAAATATTATTTTTATTAATTATTCGTAACTATCACATCAGCTGATTTGTCTGCTTTTATAGTCCCTTGCTCAAAAGTATACCTTTCATTTACTGAACAATTTATAATACTATCCCAATCAAAACTTTTACCTGTCTTATTTATAATTGTTGTTAAATTTGGATTTGAAAAGGGATGACTAATATATTCATATTGAAGATCAGCATCATAGCCACTTTTATAAAAGGCGCACTCACCTATTGATGTTACACTACCTGGTATTTCTATTTGGGATAGATAATTTGGTACAACCGCATTGTCTGTAAAAATACCACCAACACAGTATGGTGCAGCATTTGTCACACATTCAAAAGGAGATGACTCATAAAGAATTTCCACAATAGGATTAGAATCACATGTACTATAGCAATATTCACCATATATACCTGAAAAACTATATTTTCCAATTGTTTCCACGTTACTACCTAATTGAACATCTTTTATTCCTGAACCAGTAAATGCATAATCTTCTATTATTTTTACTGTATCTGGTATTACAACTTTGTCTATTTGATATTTTTGGGTATAGTGAGTATCAGTCTCATCAGGGTTTCGGTAAACATAATTAACATCTACACCTAAAACATTTGGCCCTATTTTTGATACCTCTTTACCATCTATGGTACTTGATGGAAATATTATATTATTAATTCCATCAGCGCCACTTTGATAGGCTGTATCATATATGTCTGATAATCCTGTTATGGTGGCTGTTCCATCGTCGTTATTCTCAAAATTAAACCACTCTTTTGGACTTTCTTTAGCTAGTGGTTCTTCTTGAACACTATCACATTCACCCTTACCACTTGATGTGAATTTACCATCTTCTAAGGTTACTTTATATCCACTTATAATAAGACATGCTT
>CANQDH010000079.1 GCA_947591565.1 uncultured Bacilli bacterium
GTTATACTACAATCAGCTTCTTTAAGAGCAAGAACATCATTAACACCATCACCAACATATGCAACAGTGTGTTTTTTTCTTAAATAATGGATAATTTTTTCTTTTTGATTGGGCTTCACTCTTCCAAAAATATGATATTTTTGTGTTGCAGATTCAATATCTTTATCAGTTATCAATGTACTTGCATCTATATATTTATCATATCCAGTAATACCAACTCTTTTAGATATAGATGATACAGTTTCAGGATTATCTCCAGAAATAATCTTAACTTCAACACCTTGATTTTTAAAATACTGAATAGTTTTCGTAGCATTATTCCTTATTTTATCACGAAGTAAAATGAGTCCAATTGGTGTATTTTCCTTTAAATTATGAATCATATTATCAAATTTAACAAGGGCTAAAACTCTATTTTCTAAAGCATATTTTTGGGCTAATTCTAACTGTTTCTCATTAAGTAAAAAATCAAAGGCCCCTAAAATATATATACTATTATTTATTTTGATTCCCGAATATTTCTTTTCAGATGAAAAATTATATATTTCATCAGCAACATCATACTGTCCATTCATATATTCTTTTTTTATGGCCATCATAGTTGGATTTTCATCTATTAAATTCGAAGATAAATTAATTAATATTTTTTCAACTTCTAATTTATCAAATGATGCAAATGGTATGATGTCGTATAATTCCATAGAACCTTCTGTAATAGTTCCTGTTTTGTCTAAACATAAAGTATCCACTCTAGCTAGAACTTCAATAGAATAAAGTTCCTTAACTAAAACATTATACTTAGATAGTCTAATAACACTTACAGCAAAAACGGTACTCGTAAGTAAGACAAGACCTTCTGGTATCATTCCTATTAAAGCGGCAACAGTATTAATAACAGAAACTTGCAAACTATTACCTTCAAGAGACATTTGTTTCCAAAATAAAAGAATACCCAAAGGAATAATAATAATCGATAATAACTTGATAACTTTATTAATGGTATGAATAATTTCTGATTCTACTACTTTAATATATTTAGCGCCATCAGAAATAATAGATGTATATGTCTCTCTTCCAACTTTTTCCGTTTTAGTAATTATTTCACCACTTACAACAAAACTTCCAGATAAAACATAATCGCCTTTTTTCTTAATGATAGAATTAGATTCTCCTGTTACCATTGATTCATTAACTTCACAATTACCAGATAATATAACAGCATCTGCAATAATTTGGTTACCTAGCTTATACTGTACGATATCATCTAAAACAACTTCTTCATAATTGATAGTTTCCTTTATACCATTTCTTATAACTGTTGCTTTTTTTTCAGATATTAAAGATAGTTTGTCAACAATTTTTTTGGCTTTTATTTCCTGATAGATACCAATAACAGTGTTACAAATAACAACACCTAAAAACAAAAGATTACGATATGAACCAACTAAAATAATACATATTCCTAAACAGATATTTAGAATATTAAATAAAGTCAAAATATGCATTAAAAAAATTTGTTTAGTAGACTTGGTTGTTGGAATAGATGATATATTAACTAAATGGTCTTTTTTTCTATCTTCAACTTGTTTTGTACTTAATCCTTGTTGTATATTTGGCTCATATCTTATCATAAAACACCTCTAATCATTATTATATCAAATATGAACTTACAAAAAAAGAATTTTTATGTCAAATGTAAACTTATGTAAAAATTTGATTTTACTACTTGCATCAAGAAGTAATTATGTGCAACAATAGTAAGGGAAGGATGAATTTAATGAAAGAAAGAGAAAAAAATTTAATATCACTAGTTATCAGTTATGATGAATTAGCCAAATATATTGAAAACTCTCAAAGTAATGTTCAAATTGTCGAAATTGACGATAATATGCTTCATTCTGATAGTCAAAATGATAAATTTGAAAAAGATTTTGATCAGAACAATTTAAGAACTAAATTTATAACTAATGATAAAAAAATAATTGTTTGTGAAAATGAGAGTGCGTCATATATTTATTTTAGAAGTAAAACAAAAAGTGAATTAAATCAATTATTACAAAATTCATCAAGTATGATGCTACAATCACTTAAAAATAATAAAGGTATTTTTTCATTAACAGATGAGGAAAACAAGGCAATATCTATTTTCTTTGAATCAGAGGAAGAACAAGAATTAAACTATCTATTTGATGGCATCTCTACAATGAAAATTAAAGATATTACAAATTATAAAGGTAATAAAAAATTAATTACGTTTGAAAATAACAGTCAAAAAGTATATCAAATATTTATAGATAATTATTCATACATTAAAAATAAAGCTTATTTTAAAAAGTTAAAGAAAAAGATACAAGAATTTAATATAATATCTTTAACTAAACAACTAAAAAACAAACTTAAAGACTCAAAAGGTTTTAGTCTTATTATAGCTGGTGGATTAATAACGGCAGCAACAGTCGTTACTACTATTACTGCATCATATCCTGATTTTTCAAAGATGGGTATAAAGGCTGAAACATACTCTTCATCCTACGATACGGATTTTATTATTCCTGAAGGCGAAGAACCAATAAAAGATGAACCTTTAAATTTTGACTCTAATTCTAGTATCAATATTGAAATACCTGAAGAAGAAAATTCACAAACACCTACAGAGTTGCCAAATAATGATAAAGTAATCGATTATGATACAACTGATTTTAGTATTTTGAAAGACTTTGACAATTATGATGATTACATTCGATTTGCAGCTAAATTATATTATCTAGATTATGAAACAGCTAAAAAAGTTGTTGCCCAAAATTTAGAATCTTTTACTTCACCATATAAAAATGATGGTTCCGAACTAGATCGCATGAAAGACTTAAAACAAAAAGGAATCATCGATGGCGATCTTACTGTTATGGGTATTTTTATCAGTATTAAAAATTATACACTTGATACACTTAATGACCAAAATCCTATTATATCAAATAAAACCAATGAAGAAAGAGAAGCCGATTTAATAAATATTGCTCGTTATATTTATGGTATTAACGATGAGGAAATGTTAAAAAGCATTATAGCTATTCACCGTACAGAAACAGGATATGGTAAGGCAGCTATTGCAACAGAACATAATAATTTAGGAGGTATTATTGATTCATCATCGGATTATAATAATCCAAAACATTATATATATAAAACAACTGAAATTGGAGCTGAATCAGCTATTCGAAATTATTTAATTGTTTTTGATAAATGTTTCTATAATGATAAATGTGATTCAACTAAACCTATTCCAGCATTTTTAGCAAATCTATATTGTACGCATACGCCAAAAGAATGGGAAGCAACTGTTTCAGAATTAATGGAAGATGTTGATATTACTAAATATGTTAATAGTGAAAATAAAAGTTATTAAATTCATAATTTTAAATTAATAAATTCAAACTTTAATCATATGCTTTAAACTTTAGATTTCTTAATTATTTAAGGATTGTTGCAAAGGTTACAATCCTTTTAATTTTGTTTTATTATAATAAATTGTTAATCAAAGTGCTTTTTTATTTTAATTTAAAAAAATTCTTTATATCCTTTAACAAAAGTGAATAATAGATAAAAATTTTGTCTAACATATATATAAAGTTTTCTATAAATGTGATTTTTATGTCGAATTTTCTTTCTAAAAATGTGATTTTTCATATTGATTTTCTTTCTAAAAATGTGATAGAATTATTTTAGGAAGTGATAATATGGCTGAATTAAAGCGAAAAATCGATAAATATTTAATTGATTGGAAAAATACAAAAAATAGAAAACCATTAATAATTAAAGGTGCAAGGCAAATTGGAAAAACAACATCGATAGAAAAATTTGGTAAAGAAAACTATACGTCTTTTATTGAAATAAACTATGTGTCTATGCCACAATTTACCCAAATCTTTCAAGATGGTTATACAACCGATAAAGTTATTAAAAATATAAGCTTACTAAATAATGATTTTCAATTTATACCTGGCGAAACTTTAATTTTCTTTGATGAAATGCAAGAATACCCTGATACAGCAACTTCTTTAAAATTTTTTCATGAAGATGGCCGATTTGATGTTATATGTTCTGGATCATTAATGGGAATCAACTATAATCAAATTCATTCAAATAGTGTTGGCAATAAAGAAGATTATACCATGAGATCACTAGATTTTGAAGAATATCTATGGGCCAAAGGATATAGTGATGAACAAATTGAAGATTTATATACATGTATGAAAGAAGTTAAACCACTTACAAATACTCAGTATGATGTAATGATGGGTAATTTCAAAGATTACCTCATAACTGGTGGAATGCCTGAAATTGTAAGTACCTTTATTGATAACAATAATTTTAGTGGTATTTTAGCGTCCCAGCAAAAACTATTGACTGACTATGAAGAAGATATTACTAAATATGCTGGTGGCCTTGATAAAACCAAAATATTAGATGCTTATAAAAAAATTAAAATCTTCCTTGGAAATGACAATAAAAAATTTCAAATTACTAAACTTAAAGATGGGGCTAGAAATAGAGAGTATATTGGCGTTATCGACTGGCTAGATAGAGCTGGAATAATCAATATAAGTTACGCTCTAGATCACCTAGAACTACCTTTAAAAGTCAATTATAATCCTGATAATTATCGTCTATATTTTGGAGATACAGGATTACTAATCGGTTCACTTGATGAAGAATCTCAAAAAGATTTAAGAAATAATCAAAACTTTGGAACATATAAAGGGGCTCTATACGAAAATATAGTTGCCGAAATGCTTACTAAAGCGGGATTTGATTTATTCTTCTATAGAGATGAACAAAATAAAATTGA
>CANQDH010000080.1 GCA_947591565.1 uncultured Bacilli bacterium
TCCATATATTCTTTAATACCAGGATATTCCTGTAAATAATTATTTATAAACTCGGTTGCTTCTGCCATGGAAATATCTAAGTTTTCGGCAAGGCCAAAATTACTTATACCATATATAATACCAAAATTAACAGCTTTAGCGATTCTACGCATATTAGATGTAACTTCGCTAGCATCTACTTTAAAAATATCACTAGCCGTTTTCGTATGTATATCTACATCATTATTAAATGCATCAATTAAAGATTTGACACCAGACATGTGTGATAAAATACGAAGTTCAATTTGGGAATAGTCGGCACTTAAAATAACGGATTCATCGCTTGGTAAAAAGGCTTTTCTTATTAATTTGCCAAATTCATTACGAACAGGTATATTTTGTAAATTAGGTTCAATCGATGATAACCTGCCTGTTCTTGTTAATGTTTGAGTATAGATAGTATGGACTTTTCCATCTTTTAAAATAGAATTTAAAAGTCCAACAATATATGTTGTTTCGATTTTCGTAAGCATTCTATAATCAATAATTAAATCAATAATAGGATGGGTACCTTTTAGTTTATTTAAGACATCAATAGAAGTTGAGTAGCCTGTTTTACCTTTTCGACCATGTTGTAAGCCCATTTTATCAAAAAGAACTTCTCCTAGTTGTTTAGGCGATGATATATTAAATTTTTCACCTGCTTCTTCATATATTTTATTTTCTGTTTCTTTAATCTTAACGGATATTTCTTTATCCATTTCTTCTAAACAATTTCGGTCAACCTTTACACCATTAAATTCCATATCTGCTAAAACAAAAGATAAAGGAAAATCAATTTGTTCATAAAAATCTAAAAACTTATTTTTTTCGAGTTTGTCTATTAATTCTGTTTTCGTTTCATAAATAAACTTAGCCTTTAAAGAGGCTTCAGGACCTAAGACACTAATATCTGGTTCGATAAATTTTTTCGTATAAAGATCATCTAACGATTTAACATCATAGCCAAAAACATTAGCCATATAACTTATATCATCTTTTAAAGTATAATCTAATAAATAACCTGCAATCATGGTATCAAAAACAATATTATGAAGCTCTTTACCTACCCATCTTAAAGAATTTATAAGTCTTTTAGCATCATAAGTTAAAAGGTCAAAACCATCAAACATAGAAGGATTTTTTAAAAAAGTATCCAAGGTTATAAAACCACTATTATGCTCACTATATACACCAAAGCCAAGAATTTTCGATGTGTGATAGTTAGTTCCAAGTAATTCAATATAAAGCGCTAATTCTTTATCGGGTACTAAAGATTCAAGTATATTAAAAGGTTCTTTAACATCATGTTTTTTTATTTTTTTGATAAAAGAGAAAAATTCTAATTCTTCATAAATTTTATTTAAATTATAAGCATCCATTTCTTTTAATTTAATATCTTCTATATTAATATCAACAGGAACATCTTGAATAATGGTTGCTAAATGATAACTAAGATAAGCATTTTCTTTATCTTCGATAAGTTTTGCTCTTAATTTTTCACTTATTTTATCAATATTTTCATATACCCCATCTAAACTACCATATTCTCTTAGTAATTTTAAGGCCGTCTTTTCACCAATTCCTCTAACACCTGGGATATTATCTGATTGATCACCCATTAAGGCTTTTAAATCAATTATTTTAATTGGTTCGATGCCATATTCTTCCATGAAACTTTCTTTATTATACCTAACGTAATCTTTCATTTTAAGAAGTTTCATGCTTACATCATCGCTAATTAGTTGTAACAAATCATGATCACTACTTATAATGGTTCCCGTATAATTACTATCTTTATTACAATAATGACTAAAGGTTCCAATAATATCATCGGCTTCATAATTATCAATTTCATAATATTTAATACCCATATATTCAAGTATTTGTCTAGCTATAGGCATCTGTTTTTTTAAATCATCAGGAGTTGCATTTCGTCCACCTTTATATTCTTTATATTCTTCATGTCTAAAAGTTTTTCCTTTATCAAAAGCTACAATCATATATGTTGGTTTTTCTTCTTCGACGATTTTATTTATCATATTGACAAAACCAAATAAAGCATTGGTTGGAAAATGTTTACTATTTTTCATAATATTTCCTGTATATGCCGTTGCATAATAACTTCTAAATAAAAGATTATTACCATCAACGAGTATGATTTTTTCCATATGTATACCCTCCTTTTAAAATTATAACAAAAAGTTTAGAAAAAAACTACCATAACAGATAGTTTTAATCCTTTTTATCATCTATAAGAGATAATGATACTTTACCCTTTTCTAAATTAATATCGATAACGTAACAATCGATAATATCACCAACACTTACAACTTCACTAGGATGTTTAATATATTTATCGGTTAATTTGGAAATATGAGCAAGGCCATCGTTATGAAGACCAATATCGATAAAGGCACCAAAGTCGACAACATTACGAACGGTTCCTTGTAATTTCATACCTAATTGTAAGTCTTTAATATCTAATACATCACTTTTTAAAGCAGGTTGTGGCATTTCATCTCTTGGATCACGGTTGGGTTTTTTTAAGGATGAAATAACATCTTCTAAGGTGTAATTATCGGTATTTAATTTTTTTGCATATTCAGGTATATCAATATTATCAAGTTTTTCTATTAATGTTTTTTTGCCAATATCATCTAAAGATAAATTAAGTAATTTGAGTAATTTACCTACTAATTCATAACTTTCAGGGTGTATCGCTGTTGCATCAAGTATATTATCACCTTCAACAATTCTTAAAAAACCAACGGCTTGTTCATAAGTTTTATCGCTTAAAAGTTTTTCACGTTTAAGTTCTTCCCTCGATTTAATTTTACCTGTTTTATTGCGATAATCGATAATTTTATCGATATTTTTCTTATTTATACCTGATACATATTTTAATAATGAAGGTGATGCTGTATTAAGATTGACACCTACACTATTAACGGCTTTAGATACAACAAAATCAAGACTTTCTTTTAATTTGTTTTGCGCAACATCATGTTGATAAAGTCCAACACCTATTCCATCAGGTGGAATTTTAACAAGTTCGGAAAGAGGATCTTGCAACCTTCGACCGATACTAACTGCACTTCTTTCATTTGGTGATAAATTAGGAAATTCTTCACTAGCAACTTTCTCGGTACTATAAATAGAGGCTCCTGCTTCTGATACGATAACATATTTACAATCAAGTTTATGTTCTTTAATTAAAGAGGCGCAAAGTTTTTCACTTTCGCGAGATGCTGTTCCATTACCTATCGCAATAATATCGACATGATATTTATGGATTAAATCAAGAAGAATCTGTTTACTTTGCTCTAAATATTTATCATTATTCATAAATGGTTTAATAACACAAGATGTTAAATATTTACCATTTTTATCAATGACAGCTAGTTTACAACCGTTGACATATCCGGGATCAAAGGCTAAAACTTGTTTTTCTTTCATAGGTTGTTGTAAAAGTAAATGTTCTAAATTTTTACCAAAATTATCTATCGCATCATCTTCAGCTTTTTCTGTTAAATCAGATCTTATTTCTCTTTCAATAGATGGAAATATTAAACGTTTATAACTATCTATGATAGATTCTTTAACGATGTCATTTACAAATGCGTTCTGATTTTTAATTATTTTGCTTTCTAAATAAGATATTATTTTTTCGTCATCAACTTTGATGTTAACATTTAAAACTTTTTCTTTCTCACCCCTATTTATAGCAAGAATACGATGGTGTTTAGCATATTTAACGGGTTCACTATAATCATAATACATATCGTATATTTTGGATGCATCGTCAGCATCTTTTTTCTTTTTTGAAGTGATTAAACCATTAACATAAATATAATTTCTAATCCATTTACGATAATAGGCATTATCACTTATCCACTCAGCTATAATATATTTAGCGCCTGTTACGGCTTCATTTGTATCTTTTATTTTGTCATTTAGATATTTTTTAGCTAAAGCATCTAATGAACCATTTACAGGAAAAGCTAAGATTTCTTTAGCAAGTGGTTCTAAGCCATTGTTAATTGCATCCGTTGCTTTTGTTTTTTTCTTTTCTTTATATGGCCTATAGAGGTCTTCTACTTCTACTAGTTTTTTAGCATCCATTATTTTACTTCGAAGTTCATCTGTTATAAGTTCCTTTTCTTCTAATATTCTAATAACATCTTCTTTTCTTTTTAAAAGATTGACTTCGTAAGTATAAACATCACCTATTTGTTTTATTTGTTCTTCATCCATATTACCTGTTGCTTCTTTACGATATCTAGCAATAAAAGGTATAGTATTTCCATCTTCTAACATTTTAAGGACATTTTCAACATAAGTTTCTTTGACATTTAAGTTTTTACTTATTTCTTTTATGATATTATCATTCATTTTACTCACCATTATTTATTATAAAGAAATATAGAAAAATTGTAAATGTATAATTTTAAATATTTTATTCATTATATATATGAAAGGATTGATTCTATGAATATAGATATTAGAAAACATATAAAGAATAATTTTAAAGGGGCTAAAAAAGATGAAATTAAATCATCAATTATTTCATCTATCGATGAAAATGAAGAAGTAACACTGCCAGGATTAGGAGTTTTTTTTGAGATTTTATGGATGAGTAGTGATGATAATGAAAGAGAGTTTATTTTAAACAATCTAGAAGAAAATTTGAAATAAGGTATACGCGAAACTATTTTAATATAGTTTTTTTTGAACTTTTTTAGGAGCTTTTTTACATTTTTTTCAACTTTTTTCCAAAATTTAGGGGTA
>CANQDH010000081.1 GCA_947591565.1 uncultured Bacilli bacterium
TTATATAATAAATTATATCAAAATAAAAGGTCCCCAAAGGGGACGGATAACAAAACTTGTTTTGTTATTTTTTTAGTAAAAAGTTTTTAAGAGTTGTAACTTAAAGTGTAATATAACTTATATATTTGTTATTTTTTTTACATACGTGTCAACTAAATTTGTCCATAAAGCAACCTAAAAGCTATATATTGTTTTTAAGTTTTATAGTATAGTGTAACTAAAGGATGTGAGAAAGTGATAGAACTTCAAAATGTTGTTAAAAAATATAAGTCAAAAAAAGGACATACGACAACAGCTTTAAACAATATTTCCGTAAAATTTGATAATAAAGGTATGACTTTTATTCTTGGAAAAAGTGGTAGTGGTAAATCAACAATGCTTAATGTAATTGGCGGACTTGATAAGTATGATTCTGGGGATATAATCATTCTTGGTAAAAGCACTAAAAATTTTAAAAAGGCCGATTTTGATTCTTACCGAAATACTTATGTAGGATTTGTTTTTCAAGAATTTAATATTTTGGAAGATTACAATGTATATGAAAATATCGTTTTAGCACTACAATTACAACAAAAGAACATTGATGAAGACAAAATAGATAAATTACTTGTAAAATTAGAATTAAAAGATTTAAAAAGGCGAAAAGTTAATGAGCTTTCGGGCGGGCAAAAACAAAGAGTTGCGATTGCACGTGCTTTAATTAAAGAGCCAAAGATAATACTTGCTGATGAACCAACCGGAAATCTAGATAGTAAAACCGGAAAACAAGTTATGGATTTGCTAAAAGAAATAAGTCTCGAAAAACTTGTCATTATTGTTTCGCATGATAATGAATCTGCAAGTATCTATGGCGACCGAATTATCGAAATTAGTGATGGTCATATTATAAGAGATACAAAAGAAAATGTAACAATCAATAACCTTGATAATTATAAAATTATTAAATCAAAATTACCTATAAAAGAAAGTTTTAAATTAGGATTAGGTAGTTTAAGACATAAAAAGATAAAACTAACATTTGCAATTATCTTATGTATGTTATCACTATTATTTTTAAGTCTTACAGATACATTATCAAGTTTTAATATCAATTTGGCGCATTCTAAATTATTAAAAGATCGCGGAGAACAATTTGTCCAAATCGAAAAATATAATTGGTATGAAGACGATTACGTAAATCGTAATAATCTAAAACTAGATGAAGATGATATTAAAAATATTCAAAGTCGTATTCACGAAAAATCAGATTTAATTTATCGTATAACAAAGCAATACGGCTATTCAGATATATATGAAGCATTTCACATTATAAGCGAATATACTGGTTACTCATATACTTATGGTAATCTTACGTTAGAAATAGTTGAAACAGATGATTTTCATTATATAGATAATGCTAAATTAATTGGAAGAAAGCCCGTTGCAAATGACGAGATTGTTATTTCTAACATGATTGCTGATTTAATGATTAAAAATGGTGTTATTCCATATGCTGAAGAAGAAACTTATTATCCTAAAGATTATCAAGACATCTTAAATAGTGGTAAGACTTTCTATTTGGGAAATGATGAACAAGTTAAAATCGTTGGAATTATCGTATATGATTTAGGAAAGTATAAAAAAGTAATCGAAAAAGAAAATAGTTATATTAATTGGACTAATGAAGAACAAAAATTATTTACGGAATATTCAGCTAATTTAAACAATATTTATAATAAGGTTTTTGTTAAAAAAGGGTTTATGGATAATATCAATATTTCTAAAGACTTACCATTAAATAGTGATTATCATTATGAATTAACTTCAAGTGATGTTCATTTACGCGAAGAAGGTCTTTATATTTCACCAAGTATCATATCTCAAAATATTCTATATTTTAATGGTACTGACTGGATTAAAACAGATCACTTAAACAAAAATGAAGTTGTATTAAATGTAAAGCAGTTAGAAGAATTTGATTTATCTAATTATCGCAATCAATTAACCACATATATAAATCAAAATTTGCACAAAACACAGTTAGAAGCTGAAAAAGAGTTTTTTGCAAACTACGTTAAGAATTATGATATTTATGATAAAAAGGTATCTTTAACAGCACAAGCTGCTTATACAAATGAGTATGATATGAAACAAAATGATTTGGTAGTAGTTGGTATAACAGGAATGCTTACGACAGGTGAGGAATATTACTATTTATCATCTGAATTGATGGAAAAGTATGTAATGAAGCCTGTAACAACCTTTGGCGTTTTAGTTTATGAAAATAGTCAAAAAGGATTTAAAAAGTTAATCGATGAATTTCCATATACCGAAACAATTTCTTTAAAAAGTACTTATAGTTATGATGTGCTTGATTTAATTAGAACTATAAATATTTTGAAAAAAATTGCCTTTTATGTTGGTCTAGCCTTTGCTATTTTTACAATTATTTTAATTTCTAGTTTTATGTTTTCTAGTATTTCTTATCGAAAAAGAGAAATTGGCATCTTAAGGGGCTTAGGGGCTAGAAGTAGTGATGTTACAAAGATATTTATATGGGAAGGTATTGTTTTAGCAACTATTTCATTTATTTTAACTTCCATTAGTTTAGTCTTAGCAACCAATGTTTTAAATGGAACTATTATGAAAGGTACAAATATCATATTAACACCATTTATCATAACATTAAGACAATTTACGGTTATATTTGTTCTTGTTTATGTAATTGTATCTATTTGTAGTATCATTCCAATTATTAAAATTTCTAAAATGAAACCTATTGATGCTATTTTAAATAAGTAATATCAGTTTTCTATGAAAAGACTAAAATGCAAAAGAAATTAAAAACTTATGTTATAATAAAAAAGAGGTGAGTAATTTGAAAGAAGTTATATATAATTATGATGATTTAACGGAAGAAGATATTACAGAAAATGTTATTAGAATGAAGACTTTAATTATAAATTCTAATAATATTTATATTGGAAATGAAAATGGTATTTTTCAGTTTCCAGGAGGACATTTGGAAGAAGGAGAAACCTTTAATGAGTGTTTAAAAAGAGAGATTTTAGAAGAAACGGGTATTATATTAGAATATAGGGAAATTAAGCCTCCTTTTATGAAAGTTACATTTCTTAATAAAGACTGGCCTGAAATAGGTAAAAATAGAAAAGCTGAAGTATATTATTATGTTATAAAAACGGATAAAAAACCTGATTTATCAAGAACAAAATATACAGAACATGAAAAAGCAGGTCATTTTAAAATTGAAGAAATTCCAATCGAATTTGCAATCGATAGAATAAGAGAAAATATTCCTAATAATGAAAAGAATAAAATTATTTCTCCAGATATGATTTCGGCAATAGAAGAATATTTAAAACAGTGTGAAGATTAAAATGACATTTATAAAAAAGATTTGTAATTAGCTAATAAATTTTTATAGTGAATTGTATAGACAACATTTAATAAGTTAGATGGAGTAGAAAATTTGATAAATATCAAGTATATATTTAGTTAGATAAATTTTTAAAATATTCTTTAATTAAAAGAGAAATTACCTTTTAAATCAAACTATTAAAGTACACATTCTTGGGATATTTTAAATAAGAATTGTTTTTAAATTTTTGTTTTTTTTGCATCAGACAAGACATACACTTAAATAGGTGAATTATATGAAATACAAAGTAATAGTGCTCATATTGACCATTTTAAGTATTTTAAGCATTAATATTATTCATGCAAGTAATAATGATTTAACTTTGCTTGGAAAAGTGATATATCTTGATCCTGGACATGGAGGTAAGGACCCAGGCGCTATTTATAAGGATATCTATGAATCGGATATTAACCTTAGCATAAGTAAAAAAATATATGATTTATTACTAAGTAAAGGAGCTATTGTCTACTTAACGAGAGATGGTAATTATGATTTATCTGTTACAAATGCTGTAAATAGAAAACGAAGTGATTTATCAAGAAGAGCAAATATTATAAATAAATCAAATTGTGATCTTTATATATCTATTCATTTAAATGCCGAGAGTACTGGCATTTGGAAAGGTGCTCAAGTTTTCTATGATGATGTTAATCCACAAAATGAAAAATTAGCTAAAATAATGCAAGAAGAATTATCAAAAAATTTAAAAACAGATAGAAAGTATAAAGAAACAAGTGAAATGTATTTACATAAAAGAGTTGAAAGACCAGGCATCTTGATTGAAGTTGGCTTTTTATCGAATGCAAGTGAACGTTATTTATTAACTAAAGATGATTATCAGATGAAAGTAGCAAACACGGTAACAAATGGTATCATAAGATACTTAAATAGTTAATTATAAAATATAACAAAATTATTTTGTATGTTTTCGTTATAAATCATTTAATAGAAAGCAGATGACAATATTAAAAATTTTTAAATACATAAAAAATAAAAAATATGAAAATAAAATTAAATGTTAAATTTGAAAAAACTTTTTTAATATGAGGAATTTTCATGATAATAAAAGAAAAATTTACAAACATATGTATTAGTAGTATAATGCACATGGTGGTGATAATGTGTAACAAAAAAGAGGTTATATATTTAGATTATATCCTAATATAGAACAACAATTAATAGAAAAATCATTTGGCTGTTCAAGATATGGATATAAAAATAAGAAAATGTGGATGCCCAAATGGTTTAAGTTTAAATGATCGAGATATAAATGCAAGTATAAATATAATGTTTGAAGGCTTAAAAAAATATATGGGGAAAGACTTG
>CANQDH010000082.1 GCA_947591565.1 uncultured Bacilli bacterium
GAATAGTGAATTTATAGATGAATATGATTATGAGAATGTTCAAAGGAAACTTATGAATTCGATGCACGATGAGGGCTTTGATAATGGTGTAAAAAAAGAAAAATATGATATTACAAAGAAAATGTTGTCAAATGGATTTGATATAGATATCATATCTAAAATTACAGAACTACCTAAAAAAGAAATAGAAACTATAAGTTACAAACGATGAGGTTTGTAATTTTTAAACATGAAAAAATGATTATATATATGTGATTTTATAGTCCATATAAATTAATTTGTTTATGAAAAACACTAATTTAATAAATTCCTATTATAATAATAAATA
The DNA here is from genome assembly GCA_947591565.1 of uncultured Bacilli bacterium. GTDB lineage: Bacteria > Bacillota_I > Bacilli_A > RF39 > UBA660 > UMGS1045. The sequence continues at coordinate 329 of CANQDH010000082.1, forward strand.
TTCAAAATTAAGGTAAAAGTTAAATAAAAACAAATAGGTTTATTTTTCTACTTGTTTTTTTATTTTATCAATTAAATCATCCTCATTATCAGCAATAATAGGTAAATTATTAAGTATAACAAATGGCTTAGTCCTACCAATACCACAAAAATTTTGACATCCTATATTAAAAGTTGCATCACCATCAAATTCTTTAATTTTAGAAATAATATTTTGGGTATTAACCGCTTTACATTTATTACAAACGCCATATTTATTCATATATAACCTCCACTAAATCATCTTGTTTTACAAGATGCGCATTGGCATCATCAGTATCTAGATGCAGCTCCAAACATCCATTTTCACTAGGTTTTAAATAAACATTATCTAAAATAGCCCCTTTTTCACCATCAATTTTAATTTTAACTTTACTTACCTTTTCCAAATGTAATTTTTCTAAATCACGATAAGAAATATGTATATGTCTTGTTGCAATAATGCAACCTTCTTCAAGATGAAGTTCTCCCTTTGGACCTATTATAGTAATCGGACTACTTCCTTTTAAATCGCCTGAATTGCGAACAGGTGGATTAATTCCTAATGTATAACAATCAGTTTTACTTACTTCTACTTGATTATATTCTCTAAGAGGACCTAAAATACGTACATTTTCGATTTGTCCCTTAGGACCTTTAATCGTAACTAAAGAAGAACTTGCAAATTGACCAGGTTGTTTTAATCCTTTCAAAATTTCTAAATTATAATTAGAACCAAATAATATTTCTAAAGATTCCTTAGTTAAATGAATATGCCTATTTGAAACACCCACACTTATTTTCATCTGTATCACCTTTAGAATTATATCACATAAGTCATAAAATATAAATATTTTAATATGCTTAATTGAAAGGGTGATTTAATGAATAATAATGCATATTATAATACATTTCCAGGTAATCCAATCTATTCTGGAAATAATGCAACACCAAATCAAATGACAGCACCAACATATACACAAAATGACATGCCTTTAGAACAGTCATATATTGAAAATATCCTTCGTTTAAATAAAGGAAAACAAGTAAGAGTACATATGACTTTTCCCGATTCTGAACAATTTAGAGATAGAGAATTTAATGGTATTATCGAACAATCAGGAAGAGATCATATTATTTTAAGTGAACCATCAACAGGTAAATGGCAATTATTACTGATGATTTATGTTGATTTCATTACATTTGATGAAAAAATAAACTATAGCCAAGAATTTATTCCCAATTTATAATTTTTATGATATAATGTAGATGGTGATGGTAGCATGTATGTAGTAATGACTTTATTATTCCTATTTATAATCATATGTATTATTCTCATTTATTTAATTACAATATATAATAAGTATCAAACTTATATTATAAGAATAAATGAAGCAGAAGCTAATATTGATTCAACTTTACGAAAAAGATTTGATTTATTAAATAAATCCATAGGTATCATTAAAGCTAACACCGATATTAAAGAAGAAATCCTTGAAATTATTGTTAAACTTCGTTCCAAAAAATTATCTAATTTTGAATTAGATAGACAACTTTATGATGCTATTAACGAATTTCATCAAATAAAAGAATCACATCCCGAATTAAAAGATAGTGAAGCCTTTATAAAAATAGATTTAGGACTTGCCGAATCAGAATCTGAAATCGTTGCATCGCGTAAATATTATAACGATATCATTACTGATTATAATAAATTAGTCCGTATTTTTCCATCAAATATTGTCGCTATTGTATGCAAATATAAACAAAAACTTTATTTTGATGGTAAAGATATGAACGATGATATAATTAATGATTTTAAACTATAAAAGATAAGACGAGCTTATCTTTTTTTGATTATATAAACAATGATAATTAATAAAACAATTCCAATACCAACAATGAAATACATAGATGTATTATCTTTTTTATCAACTTTTTCTTTTTCTACTTCTTCTTTTTCATTTAACTGAATAATATATTCGCCTGTTTCTTTGGAATAAGAATAATGTTCACGTGCAAACCTAGCAATATATTCTGGATCTTTCAACTTTTCAATTTCTACTTTTAAATTCTCAGCTTTTTCTTTTAAATCATTTAAATTAGTTTTTAAAGTTATTTCTTCTTGTTTTAAGTTTTTAATATTAAGGGTATCTTTTGTAAAACTATAGATAAAATAGAAAATGGCCAAAACCGAAATACTTCCAAAAATAAGTAAACGCATTCGTTTAGCTTTAACATTTTGTTTTTTCATAACTATCACCTATTATGATGATTATATCATTTTTGAAAATACTTTGCAAATAATTTATGCATCATATTTTCAAAACAAAATCCTACAATAATAAGGAGTAGTGAATAAATATGAAAGATGCCATAACATATTTTTTGGATACCTTTAAAGTATATAGTTGTGCTTATTGCAACGACTATAATCGTCGATAAATATCTTATAACAATATTATGATGATGTAATAAACGATAACATAGATTAAGAAAAAAGGAAAAAACAATACCATACAAAAAAGAAAAAATAATAAGTGATATTTGAATATGAAGATTCATTATTTAAAAAGTTTACTAAAAATACTTTCTTCTTTTTCTTTTTTATTTGGATTTTCCATATAATTTAGGCTATTTATTTTTCCCTTTAATGAAACATTACCTTGAAAAGTATCTAATTTAACAATTTCTAAACCTTGTCCTTTAACAACAACGTAGCCCATATTTGTTTCCATTAAGAATTCTTCATTATCAAAACTATCAATTTTTTTAACTCCACTTATAACGAGATTTTTTCTTTCATTAATGGTTACAGCATGACTTACAGTACTAAAATTATTATCAACCTTGTCCATATATTACTCCTTTCATTTATATTTATGAAAGAAAAGATTAATATATGAATTATTTATATATTTTATATGAAATAACATTACTATTTTTTTTCGTATATTCGGTTGCTAAGTAGTCATAGTAAGCGCCTGGTGTTATGATACCATTAAGCCTTATAATATTCGTTCCGGTTGCGCCTAAAACGTAGTCAACTAAAGATACACAGTTTGTACTACATACAAAGTATGTTTTAAATTTGCCATTTTTAAATTTATAAAAGGATGATTTAACATCTTTATATAATCTAGTTGCATAATAATTATGACTCATATATTCGGTATTTTTATAGGCATCATCCCATACATAAGTATTCTTTTTTAATTCGTTTAATTTGTCTTTGACAATCATTTTTTGTTTATCAGTTAGTTTAATACCAAAAACAAATATAGTTTTTTTACAATCTTTGATACAGAATTTAATATATTTTTCTTTATCACGTGCTATAACTAAAACACCATCTCCAATAGAATTGAAAAGGCGAAAAGAATTATGATTATAATTTCCATATGTATATACTTTATTTTCAAAACATATATCAGCATGACCTGTTATACCAAATCCTTTTTTTGTTACATGGATAAGAATTTCTAAATCGGGTTTTTCTTCATCTGTTTTTTTGAAAATTTTTTGAGGTGTATAGGTTTTCATATCTTTATTTTTATTTATTTGATTAAGGGCATCATGTGGTATTAAAACACTCATAAATAAGGGTAAAGTTATTTTGAATTTTCTTTTGAAATTATTTTTTTGTTTTTTAGGAATAATTTGGGTTATAAAGTCAGATATATATGTTGCCCCAAGTAGAATAAAATATAAGCCAATAATTAGTAAGATAGCTTTTAAATTGGTTGAATGTATACATATACAAAAAATACCAAAAAATAAGTAAAAAGCAAAAACTAATAATTCAATAAATCTACCTTTTAAATGATTTATTTTAAAAATAAGATAATTAACGAGTTTTATCACACTATTTAAAATAGCATATAATCCAAATATTAGGGTAAATAAAGATAAAGGTATTTTAGGTGCTAAAAAGAAAATACATGATATGGTTATGTTTAGCATTATTTGCATAATCATACCTTGCATCTTTTGGTTTGTATCTTTTTTGGTAATGAGTTTTATGATATTTGATATAGCATAAATCATTAATAAACTGGCAACTAAATAAATAATTAAAACAATAAATTTTTGATTTAGGGTAAGGGTTAGAATACCTAAAGTAAGTGTTAATAAACCCGTTATTAAAACGTTATAACAATTTAAATATTTTTTATACATAGTACTTCATTCCTTTATAAGTTATTATATACTTAAAAAGAAAATTTGACAAGAAACATGAAATATGAAACGTCATTCTGTGACTGAAACTGGTAAAAGATCATCTAAATTATAATCTTCATAAGGTTCTGTTCCTTTGATATAATAAAACATTCTTTTATTATCTGTATTTGTTTCACCTGTTATGGGATCAAC
>CANQDH010000083.1 GCA_947591565.1 uncultured Bacilli bacterium
GCTCCATCCATTTGAGCAGCACCAGTAATCATGTTTTTTACATAGTCAGCATGTCCTGGGCAGTCAACATGTGCATAGTGTCTTTTTTCAGTTTGATATTCAACGTGTGATGTATTAATTGTAATACCACGTTCTCTTTCTTCAGGTGCCTTATCGATGTTTGCATAATCAACGAATTCAGCAAATCCCTTTTTTGATAATACATTGGTAATAGCTGCTGTTAAAGTAGTTTTACCATGGTCTACGTGTCCAATTGTACCAATATTAATATGTGGTTTTGAACGATCGAATTTAGCTTTTGCCATATTTTTCTTTTCCTCCTTTAATTATATACATACATATTTTATCTAAAACTTGAAAAAATATCAAGTCTTTTAGAAAACTTTTTATAAGTTTATGAGAAAACAGATATCATAATTCCGTTTCTCATAAGCTATTTTTAATTACCGCCGTTTCTTTTAATAATTTCTTCAGCGATATTTCTTGGAACTTCTTCATAATGATCGAATTCCATGATAAATGTTCCACGACCTTGTGTATTTGAACGCAAATTAGTTGCATATCCAAACATTTCAGCAAGTGGTACCATAGCATTAATTGCAAGGGCATTTCCTCTTGATTCTTGTCCAAGAGGTCTTCCACGACGAGATGTAACATCACCCATAACAGTACCTAAATAATCTTCTGGAACAACAATTTGAACTTTCATAATTGGTTCAAGTAAAACTGGTTTACATTTATTTTTAGCCTCTTTTAAAGCCATAGATGCTGCAATCTTATAAGCCATTTCTGATGAGTCAACATCATGATAAGAACCATCAAATAAGGTTGCTTTAACATCAATCATTGGATATCCAGCAAGAACACCTGTTTTAAGTGCATCTTGAAGACCTTTATCTGTTACAGGTATATATTCTCTTGGAACAACACCTCCAACAATAGCGTCAACAAATTCATATCCTTTATCTGGATTTGGTTCAAATTTAATCCAAACATGTCCATATTGTCCGCGTCCACCAGATTGTTTAATATATTTACCTTCACAATCAGCTGCCTGAGTAATCGTTTCACGATAAGCAACTTGTGGTTTACCAATGTTTGCTTCAACACCAAATTCACGTCTCATACGATCAACAATAACGTCAAGGTGTAATTCACCCATACCAGCAATAATTGTTTGACCAGTTTCATGATCAGTTGATGCTCTAAATGTTGGATCTTCTTCAGCTAATTTTTGAAGGGCTAAAGCCATTTTATCTTGATCGGCTTTTGATTTAGGTTCAACAGCAAGTTCAATAACTGGTTCTGGGAAAGTCATTGATTCAAGGATACATGGATGTTTTTCATCACATAAAGTATCACCTGTTGTGGTATTTTTAAGTCCAACAGCCGCAGCAATATCTCCCGTATATACTTCATTTATTTCGGTACGATGATTAGCGTGCATTTGAAGAATACGTCCAATTCTTTCTTTACTATTCTTAGTTGCGTTTAAAATGTATGAACCACTTGTCAATTTACCAGAATAAACACGGAAGAATGTTAATTTACCTACAAATGGATCTGTCATAACTTTAAATGCAAGGGCTGAGAATGGTTGATCATCTGATGGATGTCTTACGACAGGATTTCCATCTTCATCTACACCTTCAATAGATGGTATATCAAGTGGTGATGGTAGATAATCAATAACAGCATCAAGTAATAATTTAACACCCATATTTCCTAAGGCTGTACCACAAAGTACAGGGAAAAATTTAGCGGCTAATGTACCTTTTCTAATAGCCTTTTTAATTAAATCAACGCTTACTTCTTCACCATCTAAATATTTAGTCATAAGCTCATCATCAAATTCAGCTACAGCCTCTATTAAATCATTACGTTTTTGTTCAACAATATCTTTTAAATCTTCAGGTATATCAATGATAGTTGCATTTTCTTCTTGAGCACCATCATAATGGTATGCTGTTCTTGTAACTAAATCGATAACACCATTAAATTCACTTTCAGCACCGATTGGCCATTCGATTGGTTTAGCATTTACACCCAAGCGTTCATCGATACTTTTTAAACTATATTCAAAGCTTGCTCCCATTTTATCCATTTTATTAGAGAAAATAAGACGAGGAACGTTGAATTCTGATGCTTGACGCCATACGGTTTCTGTTTGTGGTTCAACACCAGCTTGCGTATCTAGAAGGGCAACAGCACCGTCTAGAACACGAAGAGATCTTGATACTTCAACAGTAAAATCAACATGTCCTGGTGTATCGATAATATTTAAACGATGTTTTTTCCAGTATGCTGTTGTTGCTGCTGATGTAATAGTTATACCACGTTCTTGTTCTTGTTCCATCCAGTCCATTTGTGATTCACCATCATGTGTTTCACCAATTTTATGAATTTTACCTGTATGGAATAATACACGTTCAGTTGTCGTTGTTTTTCCAGCATCAATGTGTGCCATGATACCAAAATTACGAGTATTTTCTAAACTATATTCACGAGCCATATATATTTCCTTTCTTTTATATTACCAACGATAATGAGCAAATGCTTTATTAGCTTCTGCCATTCTATGTGTATCTTCACGTTTTTTAACAGCAGCCCCTGTTCCGTTTGCAGCGTCCATTAATTCATTAGCTAAATTTTCAGCCATTGAATGAGCACCACGACCACGAGCAGCCGTAACAATCCAGCGAAGGGCTAAAGCTTGACTACGATCAGCTCTAACTTCAACTGGAACTTGATAGTTAGCCCCACCTACACGGCGGCTTTTAACTTCAAGAGCAGGTTTAACATTTTCTAAAGCTTTATTAAAAGTATCCATTGGATCAAGACCTTTTTCTTTGATCATATCAAAAGCTTTATAAACGATAGTTTGAGCAATTCCTTTTTTACCGTCAACCATAATACAATTAATAAATTTTGTAATTACTTTTGAACTATATATTGGATCTGCTAAAACATCTCTTTTAGTAGCACGTCCTTTACGCATAATTTATCCTCCTTCCACTATTTACTTGCTTTAGGTCTTTTAGTTCCATATTTAGAACGACCTTGACGACGTTTATCAATTCCGGCTGTATCTAATGTACCACGTACAATATGATAACGAACACCGATTAAGTCTTTAACACGTCCACCACGAATTAAAACAACACTGTGTTCCTGTAAATTATGACCTTCACCAGCTATATAAGCTGTAACTTCCATACCATTAGAAAGTCTAACACGGGCATATTTACGAAGAGCTGAGTTTGGCTTCTTTGGAGTCATTGTTCCAACACGTGTACAAACACCCCTCTTTTGTGGAGCATTTAATTTTGTTTGTTTCTTTTCTTTACTATTGTAACCAATTCCTAAAACTGGTGATTTACTTTTTCTTGTTTTATCACTACGTCTTTTCTTTACTAATTGATTAATTGTAGGCATCTTTTTTCCTCCTTTCTTTGCACACATCCAGGTGTGTCATTTCTAATTTCAATTAAAGACTTACCAAAAAGGTAAATCTAATAAATGAATGCGATATTAATATATCACTTATAGCTTATGATTGTCAATTATTTTTTATACTTTTTTCTTAAATTTTAAGCATTTTACTATTTAAGAAAAAAACATTACTAAAATAATGTTCTTTCTTCAATATTATCTTTAAAAGCATACAACTTAGCAGGTCTTCCATTGGTACCTTCTAGTTTTTCACCAGTTGGAACAACTAAACCTAAATTGACAAATTTTTTGCGGAAATTTCTTCTGTCAAAAGTTTTACCTAGTAATTTTTCATATATACTTTGAAGTTCAGGTAAAGAAAAATCACTTGGAAATAAAGTTTTTAAGACACTGATGTTAACAATTTTTTTACAAAGTAACTGTATTGCATTTCTAATAACCGTTTCATGATTATATGCAAGTTTAGGAAGAACATCTATAGAAAACCATGAGCTTTCATATTCATCTCTTGCTTCCCTTTTAATTTCAGCACTTTTACTATCAATTAAACCTATATATGATACAGAAAAGACATATTCGTCATTATCTCTATCACATTTACTAAAAGTATGACATTGTTCTAAATAAATATTTTTAAAACCTGCTACATCATAAATAACATCACTGATAGTATCTTCTATCGTTGTATCACTTTTAACCATACTTCCTGGTAAAATCCAGTATCCCTTATATGGTTCATTCTTTTTTCTAAATAATAATATTTTGATTTGGCCATGTTCAACAGTAAATATATTTACTAATGATTCAATATAATTAATATATTCTTTGTTCTTCAGACTCAAATTAACTCACCTCTTTGTGTTAAAATTACATATGCGATTATATACTAATTTTAACTTTTTGTCAAATTTTGTCTTTTTGGTAAATAAGAACCCTTTATATAACTATGACATTTACGTGCAAAAAAAAGAAATCATTAATGATTCTTTTATATTTAATATTTAAAAAGTTTAAGCTGGATT
>CANQDH010000084.1 GCA_947591565.1 uncultured Bacilli bacterium
TTGGCAATAATAGTTTTAAACCTATACCAATTTTTCCTATTTGTATAAACTATATTAGGGTGATAACTATGCCTAATCGTAACTGGATGGGAAAAAGAGGAAAATGGTTTCTTTTATTATTTTGTTTTAGTATTATTTTAGTATATCAAATCATCATTACCTTTTTTATCTTGACAAGATTTAACATTTTTCTAGTCTTTATATTTATAGGTTTTATTTTATTTTCAATCTTTCGCATAATATGGTGATAATAAATTTTCGGTTTTATACATATAATCAATCATTTTACTTATTTGCATACAAAGTAACAACTCATCACCAGTAAATTCTATTTTGGGTGGAAGCGATATCAAAACAAAAAATAATGTTTTTTCTTCTTCTAACAATGGATAATTTTTTTCATATGTTCTAAATAAACTTTCAAAATTAAAATCTAGAGCATGTCTTTTATATAATTTATATAGGTCAAATATGGGTACATCTATATGTGCTTTATCCCAATTAATTAAGTATGAATCTTTATTTTTAATAAAGTGTGACAAATCTAAATTATTATGTAAAACAACAAAACGTTGTTTTTTTTTGTCTTTAACAAGATCAAACCAATATTTAATCTTATCTGTACAAAAATTTAATGCCCCAAATATTTTTGAACAATTTCGAGCAAATAAATACTCACTTGGGCTCATAAAAACATGGCTTTCAATGATATCCATAATATCACTATAATATTCTTGTAAATACTCAACATTATTTAAAACATCTTCATATATTTTTTTATAATCATCCATAGATGCTTCGACGTAATGTGTTGTTTTATTGTGTAAAAGACTAACAATATAAATTAAATCTTCGATTTTTTGTTCTTTAGGTTGTTCAATTTCTTTGATATATTCACTTAAAACATAGTCATCATTATCATCACTATAGATTTTAGGATAATAATCAAAACTTCTTGAATCGAGATATTTATATATTTTAGTATTATCATTCCTTAACTTGGGTTTCAATACAAAAGACCCTTTATCAGTATCAATAATTGTTATTTTACCAATCATTTTATACCTTAAAGGTTTTAAATCATATTTTTCTAATAAATCATTAAACTTTCGCATTTGGGCTTGGAATAATAAGTTTATCTCCTATTTTTAATTCATTTATATCATTATAAAGAGCAAGTTCTTCTTTCGTTATGTTATACTTTTGAATAATTGTATCAATACTTTCGTTTTCTCTTACAATACAAACCTTATAAGTTGAAAAGGTTTCACTACTACTATCAAAGTTTTCAAATATTGATTTTGTATCACTTGTCGAAACAGCTTCTATTTTATCATCTAGTTGTTTAAAAGGAACTTCTTCATCATAACATCTTTTATCTTCTTCTTTACTAAGTGGTATTTCTTCAGTAACTTGATTATCTACTTCCTCTATAGGTTCTTCTTTAATTTCTTCTTTAGGTATTAAAGGCTTTTCTTCTAATTTGTCAATTAAGACTTCAATATTAATCGATAAATTTTTATTATCGACAATTTCATAATAAAAATCATCTATATCTAAGGTAACATGTTCAAGTTCATATTTATCATCCATTGTAATATCAAATGGTAAATCAAAAGAAAATTTTTCAGTACTACTACTAGTTTCGGATATTTTGTAATCTCCTGTAAGTAAAAATGAACCAGTAATTAAATTACTATCAACAACATGAAGACTATGTTCAAGGGAAATGCTAGTAATTTCTGCAATACTCGTTTTAAATGGTAAATCCTTTTTAAAAGGTACAATTTTTTTCATATAATATTCCTCCATATTCATCTAAATATATGAAAAAACTAGATAAATTATTCTATCTAGTTAATTTTAAAATTTTTTGTAGTGTTGCACTTTTATCATTTAGTTGTTCATAATATTCATCATGTATATTTCTTCTTATTAATTTTTTATATTCTTTTTGATTGGCACTTAAAAGTTTATATATTTTTTTCATAATTCTTTTACATTTTAAAATATCAGGATATTTATTTTTTAAGTAGCAAATATTAGAAAATAACACATCATTAAAAACATTATTAGATACAAAATCATCTATATCTTCAAACAATAATTCTTGTAAAAAGTGATAATCATATTCAAAAGACTCACTAATCATTTCTTCAATTGTACTAAAATTCATGTCCGTACTTTGGTTACCATAAAAGGAATATCTTAAATGGTATTGTTCTTTATAAAAAGAACATAAATTTTCATCGGTTGATTGACTTAAATAATTTTCTAAATTAGTTATTCTTATTAATATATTTGGATTATTTAGTAATTTAACATAATATTTAAAAATTTCATGGAAACGTTCTTTTAAATCTGCATTATAAATATTATGATGGTTATATATAAATTTTTCAAAATAATACAATAACTGGGCTAAAGTAATATTATCTAACCTATTTAAAATAATTAAATAGTTATTGCCATATATTAAATCTTTTACTAAAAATTCACATAATAATTCTTTTGCCTGCCTAATACCAATATTAACTTTATATTTTGTAACTTTCGCAAAAACTTTTTTAGCTAATAAATAAAGATTAGACTTATTCATATGGGATGAATTTATATTAGATACTTCCTGATTGACATCTACATTTTTAAATTTTTCTAAAATATTATTAAGATAATTTTCAATTCGAAGTTTAATGGCTTGATTATTAAGTATTTCAGGATAATCTAATAAAATATAATTTAAATTGATAATACTATAAATATCATCATAATACTTACTCTTAAAATCCTCATTAGAATCATAAATTAAACTTTTAGCAAAGTGCAAATCCCCTTTCAAAAACTGAAAGATAAAATGTTCAAGATATGAAGCATTTACATTATCTAGTGGACATAAAAAACCATCAAAGTGTAAAAAATACTGAGCTACTATATAGTTATTATAATAACATGTATCGTTTTTATTTAAAATAGTGATAAGTCTATTTACCTCTTCTTTTAAATTTATATCATCTGTTCCAAATCTAATGACAGATAATATATTATATAAATTTTTTCGAGATAAATCTGTACATTGTCTATTATTTACCAAAAATTCTATTATATAGCTTAATCTATAAAGAACGCCTTTTAGATTAATGGTTTTGTCATGCTCTAATTTTTTATAAAAATCGCTATCATATAATAAATATTGGTTTTCCAAATCATAAATCATTTTATTATAGTCCATATTTTATCCTCAAATAATTAACCATATGATTAATTCTTTCTTTTTTTATAATTTTAATTATTTTCTTTCATAACTAAATTATATATATCATGATAATTATTAACAGGTATATATTTTATATTATCTTTGATTTCTTTAGGTATATCATCCAAATCACTTAAATTGAGCTTAGGAATGATAATCTTCTTGATACCATTGCGGTATGCACCAACGCTTTTTTCTTTTAATCCGCCTATAGGCAATATTTTGCCTCTTAAAGTAATTTCACCTGTCATCGCTATTTTGGAATCTATCTTTTTGTCCGTAAAGGCACTTATTAAAGCAGTTGTTAAAGTAACACCAGCACTTGGACCATCCTTAGGAACAGCCCCTTCAGGTACATGAATGTGAATATCACTTTTAGCTATTTTGTCATAATTGATACCGAAATATTTACAATTAGCTTTAATATAACTAAGAGCTATTTGTGCACTTTCTTTCATAACATCGCCCAAAGAACCTGTTAAAATTAAATTACCATTTCCTTTAAAATAATTAACTTCAATTGGAAGAGTTGTTCCTCCATAATATGTATAGGCAAGACCATTAACAATACCAACTTCTGATTTTTGTAAGTCCATATTATGAAATTTTTCTTTACCTAGGTATTTTTCTAAATGTTCTAATTTAATATTATATTTATTTTCAGTTTTTTTGTTGACAACTATGTCAGTTACAATTTTACGAACAATACACGCTAAACATCGTTCAAGTTCCCTGACGCCTGCTTCTTTGGTGTAATATCTAATAATATGTAATATAACATTATCTGCCATTTCAACTTTATCTGATTTTATTCCATGTTCAATACATATTTTCTTTAATAAATGTTTTTTGGCAATATCTACTTTTTCAAATTCTGTATAACCAGATAAATTAATAATCTCTAATCTATCTTTTAAGGCTTCGGGAATATTATCTAAGTAATTAGCTGTCGTAATAAACATAACATTAGATAAATCAACTTCTTCCTCAACAAAATGATCACTAAAATACATATTTTGTTCAGGATCTAAAACTTCTAATAAACTACTAGCTGGGTCGCCATATGTACTTTTTGTCATTTTATCTATTTCATCTATCAAGAAAACAGGGTTTCTTGTTCCAGCCTTTTTTAATCCCTCGATAATTCTTCCTGGTCCTGCACCAACGTAGCTTCGTCTATGTCCTTTAATTTCACTTTCAT
>CANQDH010000085.1 GCA_947591565.1 uncultured Bacilli bacterium
TCTTCAACATATATATCATAACATATCTTTTTTAATTTTTGTATTGTTTTATCACCCAATATCTAATACACAGCATATATTTATTTAAATCTTTATAATTTTCGATGTCAGCATATCCCACATCTTCAAAGTTAAGATAGATAATATGATTATCGTCTTGACCGCTTTCCTTAATTTCTTCCATAATTTGTTTTAATAATATGGATTTTCCACATCTACGAATTCCAATAATAACTTTAATAAGATCAGAGGAATAAAAATCTCTAATTTTAGATTAATATTGTTCTCTTTTAATCATATTCATTCACCAATTAAATTGTAAAACATAAGTTCAAAAAAGACAATATGTTTTCTTGTGGGAAAATATATTGTATGGGATTAAAAAATTCAGTTCCATTATCAGTAATAACAATTCTAAATATTTTGGAGAAAAGTTTAATGCTAAGCTTTTCTTTTAATTTGGAAAATTCATCATCGACGCAAAACATAGTTTTAGAATCTAATAATCATAAAATTAGTTTTAACAATAATTATAGTTAATAAATGTTTATTAGAATCGTGAGAGCCTATAACAGATATGAATATAATTGATTGGTTAATAAAATAATATTTAAATATAGAAATATTGAGGCAATTAATTGAGTTTTTAATAAATATATAGTAAAATATTTTTTGTAAAAAGCAAAATTGGAGGTTTAAATGAAAAGAGATATATTCATTGGAGGAGCTTGGCCATATGCCAATTATTATTTGCACGTTGGTCATTTAGCAGCACTTTTGCCTGGAGATATAATTGCTAAGTATTATCGAGAAAATAATGATAATGTTATATATGTTTCTGGTTCAGATTGTCATGGTACGCCGATAACTGAAAGAGCTAAGAAGGAAGGAATTAAGCCCGAAGAAATAGCAACTCATTATCATCAAGAATTTGCTAAAACTTTCGCTGCTTTAGGATTTGAATATGATAAATATTCAGCTACTATGGATGAACATCATAAAAAATTAGTTCAAGAATATTTTTTAAGATTATTAAATAATGGATATATTTATGAAAAAGAAGAGCCACAAGATTATTGTCAACATTGCCAAACTTTTTTATCTGATCGCGAAATTGTGGGTGTTTGTCCACATTGTGGAGGAAAAAGTACGGGAGATCAATGTGAAGAATGCCTCGCTACTTTAAATAGTAATGAAGTTTTAGATAAACATTGTAAAACTTGTGGAGAAAAGACAACAATGAAAAATAATAAACACCTATATTTTAAATTAACACATTTTAAAGATGTTCTTCAAAATTTAATTAATAATAATAAAGATACGTGGCGTAAAAATGCTTTAGGAGAAGCCCAAAAATTTATTGATATGGGTTTAGTTGACCGAGCTTGTACAAGAGAACTAGATTGGGGAATAGAAGTACCTGTAGAGGGCTATGAAGATAAAAGAATTTATGTATGGATTGAAGCGGTATTAGGTTATTTAACTGTTGGTAAAGAAGTTGCTGAAGAAAAAGGTATAGATTTTGATACATTTATGAATAAAGATAATAAGAATTTAAGAACTTATTATGTTCACGGTAAAGATAATATACCTTTTCATACAACTATTTATCCTGCATTAGTCGAAGGATTAGAATTATCTTATCGTTTACCAGATTATATAATATCTAGTGCTTATGTAAATTTAAATGATGAAAAAATGAGTAAAAGTAAAGGTAATTTAATAACGGCTAATGAATTATTAGAAATATTTGATAGAGATACTTTAAGATTTTATTTTACTTTTAATGGACCTGAGACCAAAGATACTAATTGTTCTGTGGAAGAAATAATCCAATGCCATAATAAATTCTTAGTAGGTATTTTAGGTAATTTTGTAAATCGAAATCTATCCTTTATTATGAAAAAATTTGAAGGTAATATTAAAGAAGGTACTATTGATGAGAATATCAAAGAATTAACTAAAAAAGAATATATTACTATTGGTAATTATATTGAAAAAGGAGAATTAAAAAATGCTTTAAATAGCTTAATAGATTATATTAGTATAGGAAATAAATATTATGATGAAAAACAACCTTGGAATCAAGTAAAAGAAAATATAGAAGAATTTAATAATACTACCTATACTTGTGTATATATGATGGTAAATATGGCTAATTTAATGGCTCCATTTATGAATGATACGGCAAAGAAAATAAAAGAAATTCTTAAACTTGAGGCAAGTGGATTGTCTTGGAAAGAAGAAATAATAAAAGGAGATTTAAAGTTAGAAAGCGTTCCTCTATTATTTCAAAAAATTGATAATAAATAAATTAGAACTAAATTTTTATAGTTCTTTTTTCTTTACATTTTTTTCTAAACCAACCCCTTGATATATATATATATATAGTACAATGGGGGATAGAAGGATAGTTAAGGAAAAAAATGAAAAGAAAAATAATATTAGTATTTTTAGGAATATTAATTGTAATGTTAGGAGTATTAAGAATAAGTTATGCATTTATAAAAGATAAAGTAAGTGAAAGTGCTATATCAAATGTGGAAATAAATACTTGTGCTAAATTACAATTAATTGAAGATAGTAATTCAATAAATTTAGAAAATACATATCCAATGGAAGATAGTATGGGATTAGAAACAAAGCCGTATGAATTTACAATAAGTAGTACTTGTGAAGTATCAGTAGGATTTAGTATATATATAACAAGTATAAGTGAAAGTACAATAAATGAAAGTTATATAAAGTATGCAATAAAAGATGAAAGAGGAGAAGTAGTAGAAGAAAATATAATAGGAAAAAGTGAAGATGGAAGTAAAGACTATAATGAAGAAGAAATAAAAGAATTAGAAATAGGAATAAAAGGGAAAGTAAAAAAAATATATAAAATTTATAGTGATAGAGTAACATATAGTGTAGATAAAAAATATTATTTATATTTATGGATAGATAGTCAAGCAACAGAAGAAACAGTACCAATGGGGAGTATATATAAAGCAGGAATAACAATAAAAACAGATAATGGAAGTGAAAAACAACCATTTATAATAAAAACAATAGAAGATATAGTAAATTTAAGTAATAGTGTTAATAAAGGAACGAGTTATGAAAATGAATATATAGTCTTAAGTAAAGATTTAGATTTTAGAAATCCAAATGATTATGAAGATAGTTTAAGAACCGATTATGGAGATATAAATGGTAATGGAGATGATACAGAAGGATTACTGTTAGAACTAACAACCGGAAGTGGATTTGTTCCTATAGGAAAAGAAGGAAAAAACTTTGCAGGCAATTTTGATGGTGAGTATCATCGAATTGATAATCTATATATAAATAGTGATGAATTAAGATTAGGATTTTTTGGTTTAGCTATTGGTAGTACTATTAGTAATTTAACCGTAAGTGGAACTATAGAAAGTAATAAAGCCAGAAATATAGGAGGAATAGTTGGAGATACGTGGAGTTCCAAATATATAAATTGTCATAATGAAGTAAGTATAAAAAATTTATCCTATACAGCTTACATTGGGGGAATTATAGGCAGTTCTGGTAGCGTAAATATAACAAATTGTAGCAATAATGGTAGTATCGAAGGTGGATCAAGTTCTGGGGGTATATTAGGACATCATAATATCAAAGTTACAATTGAAAATGTTTCTAATGAAGGAAATATAACGTCCCATAATTCTAATGGTAAATATGGCGGAATTGTTGCTATTAGTACAGGTGATTTATTTATAAATAATGCTTATAATATAGCAGAAATAGTTACGGATGGATGCGGAGGTGGAATATTAGGAATATCAACCACCAATTCAAATAATGCTATTATAATTCGTAATTCGCATAATACAGGTAAAATTACGCTTGAATATCATTGGTATGCAGGAGGAATTGTTGGAGTATTAGATCCACGGACTGCAAAGACCGACCAAATTATTGAAAACTGCTATAATACAGGAGAAATAAGTGGTGGAACTAGAACTGGTGGCATAGTAGGATTAATATCTTATTATAATAATGCAATTATATATAATTCCTATAATACTGGGAATATACATTCGGTTATTGAAGGCACATATGGTACATATACTGGTGGTTTAGT
Source organism: uncultured Bacilli bacterium (assembly GCA_947591565.1). Lineage (GTDB taxonomy): Bacteria > Bacillota_I > Bacilli_A > RF39 > UBA660 > UMGS1045. The sequence continues at coordinate 4,109 of CANQDH010000085.1, forward strand.
CGGAACAGTATGGAAAGATGCTAGTATTAATATAATAAATAGTTATAATACTGGTAACCTTTCAAGTTTACCAACTAATAATTTAGGTTATTCGGGAGGTTTAATAAGTAAATCTACTGATAGTGGTGGAACAAATGCTTCGATAATAAACATTGCTAATTCATTTAATACAGGACTTGTAGAAGGAAATAAACTAGTCCAGGGTTTACTTGAAGGTAGTAGTTCTTTAGTAACATTAAATAATGACATTCTAAGATTTGTCAAGAATAAATTTTTATGATATTATATGTACAACAAAAAGACACGAGATTTCTAAAT